>CAZGED010000030.1:0-13715 GCA_964525085.1 uncultured Senimuribacter sp. | reverse complement strand
GATAGCATCTTGGTTTTCCTGCGTATATTTCCAGAATGGATACTTGATAATAACCGGCGTATTGTTTCCCACACCCAGTTCCAGATACAGCACTTTCCTATGCTTGTGCCGCCGTACATAGTCTGAATAACGGCTTTGAGCGGCATACCAACCTTCATCTTGTACAAAGGTATCGTCACACCGTAGATTCATGGTCATAGGTGCACCGCATACTGGGTAATGGGGAATCAACTCTGCCGGAATTCTCATATTCCTTTGCCTAATGACCATCTCCCGGACAGTATTTTCGTTGTCATAGGTCTTGCAATGGCAGGCTTTAGAACATTGCCACAGACCGTAATCTCCTTGTCTGTAGAATAACCGTTTTTTATCAAAGCCTGCCTGCTGAAATTGATGATCCACATTGGTGGTCAATACAAAGTAATCCTTGTCCCTTACCAATGCCAATAGTACCTGGTAAACCGGAATCGGTGCATTTACATATACCCTAAAATGGGATTCTCCAGCGCAGCCTCTTTGATGGCCTTATCGTCCGCAAAGACAGCCTTGCCGCTCAGCCGAATCCACTGATAGGCAGGGGAGGAAACGCTGATCTGAACGTAGGGATTTTCCTGCCTGCCCGGTGGAAACCACCCTCATGCTGATAGGTGACAAATGGAAGGTTCTGATTCTGCGAGACCTGATGCCCGGAACCAAACGCTTTGGAGAATTAAAGAAATCCATTGGCCATGTTTCACAAAAAGTGTTGACATCTCAACTTCGAGATATGGAAGCAAGCGGGTTGGTAAACCGTAAGGTCTATGCAGAGGTGCCGCCACGAGTAGAATATACTCTGATCGAACTGGGATACAGTCTGAAACCAGTACTGGATGCGCTCTGGAATTGGGGCGAAGAATATAAGTCCAAACAATAAAAAGCCGAAGCAACACCTTAATGAATGGAAAGGGTTGTTCGACTTTTTATTTCTTTTACTCCGGTCTAAATCATCTGAAAAGGCTTTAAGGTGTCCATAATCGCCGCTTCTTTCTCCGGTGGACACTGAGGCTGTCTGGTGTTCTCTGACTTCGGCTTGTTGTAGTTCTCCCGCTCGATAATCCTGCACTTCCGTTTCACCTGTGCAATATAGAGCTGACTGACTTTCAAGCCGTACTTTTCCAACACATACTCCTTGATCTGCGGATAGGTTGCCCCATCTTGAAATTCGGACATATCCATATCTTCCAAAGAGAACTCAACCCGAACCTATTTCGAGTCGACCTCTCCCTTGGAAAGCAAGACTACCGTCTCCACATGCCCGCTCCACGGGAACATATCCACGGGTGTAGCCTCCACGAACTGATATCCGTTTTGGCACAGATATTTCACATCGCGGGCCAGGGTTGCCGGATCGCAGGACACGTAGACGATGCGCGACGGACACCCTTTGATCACGCTGTCTAAAAGCCTGACATCGCAGCCAGCCCTGGGCGGGTCAAGAAAGACCACATCAGCTTTTTCTACACGCAGACCCTCGTCGTCAGCCGCAGCGCCTTCTCCGCGGATCAACTTCGGCAGTTCTTCCTCGGCGCGGCCGCAGACGTAGCGCGCATTGACAATACCGTTGATGACGGCGTTGCGATTGGCGTCGATGACCGCGGCTTTGACGGATTCGATACCGATGACCCGACCGGCTCCTGCCTGCACGGCGAAGAGGCCGATGGTCCCCACGCCACAGTACAGATCCAGCACGGTCTCGTCACCGGTCAGGGCCGCGTACTCCATGGCCTTATCATAAAGCCGCTCCATCTGCACCGGGTTCACCTGATAAAAGGACAGCGGCGAGATCTCAAACTGCAGGCCGCCTACCTCTTCCAGAATCGTCGGTTTGCCCGCTATCGTCACGCACTCCTCTCCGAAGATACTGCCCGGCAGGCTGCCGTTCTTTCCTCTGTTGATGTTGATGACGACGCTTTCCAGGCTGTATTCCACGCCGTTCTCCGTAGGAGGCAGGTCGTAGATATAGTCGTCCAGCAGTTCCACCAGCTTCGCCCCGTTGGGTATGCCTTTGCCGTTGATGACCAGCACCACCATAACCTCGCCGGTACCTCTGGCAGTCTTTACCACCAGATGGCGCATCAGTCCCTTCTCCCACTTCGGATCGTAGGCGGTAATGTGGTCGGAGACCATAAACTGGCGCAGGGCTTCCGCCGCCGCCATAGCCGGTTCTGACTGCAGCAGGCAGTCGCAGCAGTCGATGACCTCGTGGCTTTTGGCCCGATAAAACCCGACGGCCGGTTCACCCAGATTCTCGACCACACCGCCCTTGTGGGTGATGATGCCGCCGGTCCATACGGGCATAGACGCCTTGTTCCGATATCGAAACGGCTCCTCCATGCCGATGATGGGCCGTACTGCAGGATCCGTCAGCCCGCCAAGACGGATCAGCTTGTCCCTGACCTGCTTTTCCTTCAACGCCAGCTGACCCTCATAGGACAATGCGCCATAGAGACATCCGCCGCACTGGCCCATATAGGGACAAAGGGGTTCAATCCGCTCCGGCGACGGCTTCAGGATCTTGCAAAGCCGCCCGAAAGCATAGCTTTTCTTCACCTTCGTCAGCTCGGCCTCTACGATGTCACCGACCACCGCTCCTTTGACAAAGACTGCCAGGCCGTCGCTTCTGCCGACGCCCTGGCCTTCGCCGGTCATATCTTCTATCGTTAAATGAACAATTTGTCCTTTTTCCATTTTCAAAACTCTCCTGTCGTTCGTTTCCGGCTCTGCGGCAACGCCGTATTATCTCGCGGCAGCGCTGTCCAATCCTGCGGCAGCGCCGTCCAATCCTGCGGCAGCGCCGTGAGAAACAGTCATGAGGGGGGATGGATTCCCACCACAACCTGATCCGCGTGGATGGGAACGACCTATATGCCACTACCGGGCTTGCCAGGTGGAAGGGGCACCGCAGGATTGAATACAACGAGGAAGCCATCCGGGCCCACAGGGAGAACAACACAGGCTGGTTTGTCCTCGTATCCATACAAACGCCATAACGGAGGGGCGCATCTTCGTACAGTTCGTTTCACGCGTCCTGACCACCGCACACTTTTCCACTTCTTTGTCCCCCTTCTCATCCCTGCATCTTTTTGTGCTCTTCCGACAGCTCTTTGAACAGCTGCTCCGCGCTCCAGACCATGTTGTAAGGCGTCATGACCCCTTTGATGGGGATCGGCGCGATGCCGGCCTGTCGGTATCCGTCCAGAAAGAGATCCAGGGCATCGGAGTCCAGACCGAAGAACACCAGCATTTCTCCCGGAAGCTCCGGGCCGTGGTAGCCCTTGCCCCGCTTCTTAAGACCGGGAATGCCCACCAGGCTTCCCAGCGGGTCGCCGTACTGCTTTCTTTCCACGGCTACAGGCACGATGCCCTGCGACGCGCAGAGGATTTCTATCTGCTGCCGCTTTTCTTTTTCGATATGAAACAAAAGGATGTTCTTTTCCATAGCTTCTCCTATCACATCAGCTTCTTCTTGTTACATCAGCTGATCCGGCTCTATATCGGTGTTTCGATCCGTTTGAACTTTGGCCGACGGATCGTGTATCGCCTCAGGGCCGCTCGGCGTCCTTTTCCATCCAGCCCAGCCGGCGCTTGATTTGACAGGTCTTATCATTGCAGCTTGCGCACTGCAGTCTTTGATTGGAGCCGTCCCAAAACCGCTCCGGATGCTTGTTGTAGATGATCTCCCAGTGGATCAGCACCACGCAGGAGGTGAAGAATAGACTCCAGCTGAAGAAATCCCGAATAAACAGCATCGGCGTAAACATCATGAAGTGACCCCAGTCGTAGATCCGACAGTTGACACAGCAACGGTTTTTCATGATCCAATGCTGGAACGGGCAGTAAAACAGGATGCAGATGTAGTCGCACAGGTAATAGAAGATGGTCAGCATCAGAAGGTCCGTGTTGTCGATGATTTTCAGCAGATACAAAAAGCCGAAAATCCCGTTGAAAAAGAGCCAGCAGAGCATGACCCTCCAGGCTTTGATATTTTGGTCCTGGACAAACAGGTACAGCTCCAGCCGGTCGTAGGACACAGACGGCAGATACTCCTCGCCTTCCGCCTTACGCAGCGCCATGGTCAGCTTCTTCGTAGGGAAGATATGCAGGATCATGGTGATCATGAAGATCAGCCAGAGAATATGGAGCGGCGTGATTTTCCACAGAATCGAACGAGTCAGGGTCCTGGTCAGAAACACCTTGTCATACACATAGGCTGCGCAGGCGCCGCAGAAGACCAGGACGCGGAACGCCAGATTGAACAGATACCGCCTCATCATAATAGTTCGTAGGATTTTGCTACTTTTACTCATTTTCGATTTTGACCTCCTGTTTTGCTCACAGGCTTTCCGCCTGGTCCTCAAAGCCGCACAACACCATGTCGTAAAGAATAGACACCTCAGACACACCAACGGCCGCAGCCGCCGCGATTATTCCTCACACCGGATCTCCACCCGGCTGCCCGCCGACTTGTCCTTCGTGACGACGATCTGCTTCTGAATCCGCTCCTTCAGCTCCCCTACGTGGGAGATGATCCCCACCAGCCGGCTGCCTTCGGAAAGATCCGCCAGAGCCCGTATGGCCTGCTGAAGGGATTCCTCGTCCAAAGACCCGAAGCCCTCGTCCACGAACATGGAGTCCAGACGAATGCCTCCCGCGGAGGATTGGATCTCGTCGGAAAGGCCCAGGGCCAGGGACAAAGACGCCTTGAAGGATTCTCCGCCGGACAGGGTTCTGACACTGCGCCGGCTGCCGTTATAGTGATCGATAACGTCCAGCTCCAGGCCGCTCTGGCTGCGGTTGTTCTCCGCCGCCTCCCTGCGCTTCAGCTCGTACTGCCCGCCGCTCATGACCATGAACCGGGTGTTGGCGCGGGCAATGATCCGGTCAAAATACCGCATCTGCACGTAGGTTTCCAGCTTGATCTTCTCCTTGCCGCTGAGGTTTCCGTTGGCGGTATCCGACAGGGCCTTGACCCAGGACCATTGATGTTCCAGCTGCTGCAGGTTTTCCGACTGTTCCCGCAGCTTTCCCAGGGCGAAGCCGTTGGCTGAGACACGCGCCGCGCAGGCTGTGCGCCGGTCCTGCAGGGCTCTGCGTTCCTCTTCCAATTGCTCTTTTTTTGCTGTCTTTTCCGCCACATCTGTCTCCGTCATGCCGTCCAGCTGCCCCCGCAGGCTTTCCACCTGGCCTCTGAGGGCGTCTCGGGCCTCCTTGCCGGTCCCATAGGCTTCACTGGCACGTTCAAAGGCTTTCTGGCCCGCCTTTTCCCTCTCTCGAAGGGACATCAAATGGCTTTCCGCCGCGTCTTTGCTGTCGTATGCCAGATCTGCCGCCATGGCGTCCGCGCGCCGCAGCCGTTCCGCGGCCTCGCTCTGCAGAGCAGCGGCGGCCTTTTCCTGTCGGTGCAGAGCCGCTTCCGCCTCGGAGGTCTCCCTTTCCTTCTCAGGGATCAGCCGCTCCAAAGCTTTCCTGCGTTCCGCATCCTCCAACGCCTTCCGCAGCTGAGCGTCCAGCCGGTCCTTTTCTTCTTCCGCCTTCTCTGTCGCATCCTGCAGCTGCTCCGCCAGGCGCTCCGTCTTCCACTGGTCAAAGAGCTGATCCGCTTTGTTTTCCAGCTCTTCTCGCTTGGCCTTCGTCTGACCGTCAAAGCTGCCCGCTTCAGCGCTGCGCCGGCTCATCTCAGCCGCCGCCTCATCGCTGGCCTGTTTCGCCGCTTCCAGCGCTTCTTCTGTTGGAGCGGTCTCCGGCTTCGCCGCCGGAACGGGATGTTCGGTGGAACCGCAGACAGGGCACGGCTGGCCCGCCTCAAGGGTCTCTGCCAGGATCCCAGCCTGCTCATCTAAAAAGGCTCGGTTCAGAGTTTCATATTGGCTCCTCAGCCTGTCGTTTTCCAGTGACGCCCGCAGATAGGCCTCCTTCGCCTGCTCACACTGGCTTCGCAACAAAGTCCAGTCGGCCAGGTCGGCCTCCGCCGCCGACAAAGCCTTTTTCCGGCCTTCGAGCTGTTCCAGCCGGTTTTCCAAAAGGGCCGCCTGCCGCCCCGCGTCCTGCAGGCCGGACAGCTCTTCTTTCAGATCGTTAAAATCCGAT
This sequence comes from uncultured Senimuribacter sp., assembly GCA_964525085.1. Lineage (GTDB taxonomy): Bacteria > Bacillota > Clostridia > Peptostreptococcales > Anaerovoracaceae > Senimuribacter. Next base: position 7,589 of record CAZGED010000030.1, on the reverse strand, counting down.
TTTGACGTTTCTAACGACCTGCCCTGCTTTTCCACGGCTTCCAGCGCCTCTTTCAGCCTGCGGGCCGTTTCATCATAGGTCTTCCGGGCCTGCTCTAAGGCATCATACTGATTCAATTCCTTTTCTTCCAGGGCGATCTTCTCGCGCAAAAGGGCCCGCTCGGCTTCTCTCTCCTTTTCCGCGTTGTACAGAGCCAGCGCCTCTTCATAGCTCCTCTCGGCCTCTGCCAGATCTTCCTCCGCCTGTTCCAGGGCCCGCTCTGTTTTTTTCCGCTCCTGGCCCTTACCAATGGCCAGGTTCAGGTCTCCGATCTGGCCATCGAGGGCGGACAGTCTCCCGTCGATCTCAGCTTTTTGCTCCCGGTCAGAGATCAGTATCTGGTCAACCAGATCTATAATATCAGCTAACGGGATCTTGGAATCTTTCGCGAGTTCCAGGCTTTCTGCGAATTTTCCTTCTGCGTCGCAGGTCAGGCCCTCCACATACTGGGCGATGCTGTCTCCCGTCTGTTCCCACTGCTGGCGCAACTCCGCCGACCGGCGCGCCAACCGCTTCTGCAGGCTTTGATAGAGCTCTGTCCTCAGGATCTTCCGAAAGATGTCCAGCCTGTCCTCTGTCGAGGCCAGCAACAGCTTGAGAAAATCCCCCTGAGCGATCATGGCGATCTGAGTAAACTGGCTGCGGGTCAGGCCCAGCAGCTCTTCTATGGCCGTCGTTACCGCTTTTGTTTTGGTCAGGATCCTGCCGTCGGGGCAGGTCAGCTGCGCCTCCGCCCGCTGCAGCGTCGTGCCCCCGCCCCGCTTTGCCGGACGCTCATATTCCGGATTGCGACGCACCGTGTAGTTCTGGCCTCCATAGGCGAAGGTCAATTCCACCTCTGTGGGCGTGTCCGCCGCAGCGTATTTGGAGCGCAGCATATCGCTCTGCCGCTGGTCCCCGCTGGCCTCCCCGTAAAGGGCAAAGGTGATGGCATCAAAGATAGTGGTCTTTCCGGCTCCCGTATCGCCGGTGATTAAATACAGCCCCTGGCTGCCCAGACGTTCCATATCCAGGGTCGTCCGCCCGGCATAGGGACCAAAGGCAGAAAAGGTCAATGTAATCGGTCTCATCGTTCCTCCTCCCAGATCTCCCCGATCAGCTGCCGGGCAAAGCTCTTCTGTTCTTCTGACATGGGCTGGTTGTTCTGCTTCTCATACAGTTCGCCCAGCAGATCCAGCGGAGACTTCTGCTCCAGATCCTCCGCGCCGTCGATCTCCATACTGGCCCGTGTCCTGGCATTGTCGTAATCCAGCTTCATGATATTCCGGTAGATGGCCCGCAACTTGCCGATGGCGTCAGGAATATCCTCTTCATCGGTCAGGGTGATGTGCAGATAGCTTTCCTGATAATCGGTCCCCTCGTAAAAGCTCTTCGCCGTAAGTTCCTCGTAGGTTCCTTTGATCTCCCGCATATCCCGCAGAGGCTCCAGCGGAATCGTTTTGATGGAAAGGTCTCCCTTTGTCCTGAGCTCTGCCACGGTCACGGACTTGTCATGGCCGGCCTCGGAGAATGAGTATTTCAGCGGCGTTCCGCAGTATCTCACCGCGTCTCTCGTCACCCTCTGAGGCCGGTGAATGTGACCAAGGGCGACGTAATCAAAAGGATCAAAGACCGACGCGTCCACGTTGTCCGTACCTCCGACAGAAACCTCCTCCGAATCGCTGCGCACCGCACCCGTGACGAACTGATGGGTCAAAGCCACATGGCGGTCCCGTCCGTCCAGAGCCATACAGCCGACGACCTTCCTCATGGCGTCGGTATAGCTGCCGATCTCCTCATCGGGGAAAAACCGCCGCACATGGGCAGGCTTCAGGAAGGGGATCAGATGGACAAAGACCTTGCCATATTCATCTTCCAAAGCCACGGATCGGACGCTGCCGTCGTAGACCGGCGACACATAAACGCCGCTCTGCCTCATGAGACGTCCTCCGAAGGCCAGCCGCTCCGCGCTGTCGTGATTGCCGCTGATGATGAAAACCGGCGTACCGCCCTTTGACAAGCGCACCAGAAAATCGTCGAACAGCTGCACCGCCTCGGCGGGAGGCACCGGCTTGTCGTAGATATCCCCGGCGATGAGGACGCCGTCTGGCCGCTCCGCCTCGACGACGCTCAGGATCTGATTTACTATGTAAGCCTGATCCTCCATCATGGAAAACCCGTTGACCCGTTTTCCCAGATGGAGATCAGAGATGTGAATGAATTTCATAAAGTCTCCTCTTCTTTTTTTTGCGACGCGATCTCCTGAACCCCGATCTTCCTCCTATCTATATGCTATTATTATACTTCACAAAGCTTTGATGTGCAACGCACAAAACGAAACAAGACGATGATATTCTATCCGGAAAAAGCCCTGCGCCATGCCCGCAAGGGAGTGCTGAGCGCAAGCGCGGTCATGGAGGCTGACAAGACTGACAGGATCCATGTTTTTTGTCAATTTTGTCAGCAAAATCCCACAAAAGTCTGACAAGATTGACAAATTTTTTAGAATCTGTCAATCCTGTCAGTTTTAGAGCTCTCAATCACGGATTTTACGCCTTTTTTGAGCTATAATGCTGACAAAAAAGGTTTTTTTCTCTCAATTTGTCAATGTGACTTATCAGTACCACCAAAAAACTCGCCTCGCTCCACGAAGCAGCAAAACAGCGTCTGTTCCCAGGCGCTGTTTTGCCGCAATTATTCTTATGGGAGAATGCTTCTCAGATGGAGCCCGGCTCCTTGATTCCTGTCATTCGCTGCATCATGATTTCATCATTATTTATCACTATTTATTATTTCAGGCCTAGGATCATTCTCGCTTCATCTGGAGTGGCGGCCTCACAGCCGAAGTCCTCTACGGCTCTGACAGCTCTTTCGATGAGCTGCATGTTGCTCTCTGCCAGCTGGCCCTGCTTGTACACCACGTTGTCCTCCATGCCGACACGGATATTCCGCCGGCGGCGATGGCGGTGTACATGACTTCCAGCCACCTTGCCTGCCGCCAGGTCGTCCAGAATCCAGTTGAGATCTTCCAGCACGCCTGTGTGCTACGGGTCGATCTGCGGGTTCACAGCCCCGCTGGACACCAGCTCGATGGACTTGCGGCAGGACCAGACGGTCGGGCCACGGGATCCGCGTATTTCGATCTCGTTGGACACGAGAGCGAAGCTGTTGATTTCAAAGGTAGGTTTCACGACAGAATACCCGGGCTGCGCCTGGACGCCTTCCGGTGCAAGGCAGGAAAGAGCTGTCTGTGTAGCGATGGGCTGCCCCGCGAAATCCGCGGACCATTTAACGCCCAGGATCAGCACAGGATCTCCCTCTTGAACGTCTAACCGCTCCATCAAAGCGTGCACCGCCGTGGTCACAGAATCTGTGGCGACGGCCGCCTGCTCGAAGGTGATGTTGTCGGGGATCGGCACGAGACATTTTTCCGGAGCTACCAGATACTCGGCAAAGCCGCCGTTTCGCGACATGCCGATCAGCCTCTGATGTTTCTGCACATGGCTGGCAGCTTGTGTTTGCAGTACCAGCATTCACCGCAGCTGTCGATGTGGAAGATGCAGACTCTGTCTCCCAGCTTCAGCTCTCCCTGGCCGGTCCCTTCGCCGAACTTGTCTATGACGCCGGCGTTTTCATGGCCCGCGATGAACGGAAATTCTTTCACAAAGGGCATCTTGCCGGTAATGGTCTTGATATCCGTGGCACAGACGCCGCAGGCTTTCAGCTTGATCCGAACCTCTCACGGACCCGGTTCAGGAACGGGAACCTCCTCAGGAACCAGAGGCTTTCCGAATTCCTTCAGCAGCATAGCTTTCATTGTCTTCATGTATTTCTCCTCCTCTACAGTGCAAAGACGATCCTGAGGGCCTTGTCCTCTTTCTCGCTCATCATGCGGAAGCCTTCATTACAGTCTTCCAATCTGATATCGTGTGTAATCAGAGGTTCTATATCGATCTTACCGCTTTCCAGCAGTCTGACGGCCTTATGGTCGCAGCTGCCCGCGCCCTTTACTCCGGCGATCTTGATCTCCTTCTTATACAGCAGGCTGAAGTCGAATTCGTTCTGCTTTTCCTTGTACAGGCCGTAGGTCAGGATCGTGCCGCCCTGTTTCACCAGCTCAGCGGCCTTCAGCAAAGCCTTCATGGTGCCTGACGCTTCCACGACGAAGTCCGCGCCTTCTTCCGGCAGGAAGTCCTGCATGGCAGCATCAAAATTCGGATCGCTGCTGCCGATCACCAGATCGGCTCCCAGCTCCAGAGCCTTGTCCATGCGGAACTGCCTTCTGCCGCCGACCACCGCCAGCTTGCTGATGGCTGTGCTTTTCAGCACCTGCAGGAGCAGCAGGCCGCTGTGCCCTGTGCCGAACAGCACGCCCACGTCGCCGATCTCCGGCGACAGCTTTTCCACAGCATTGATACTGCAGGAAAGGGAGTCGATGGACTGCGCCAGACGAAGATCTGTATCCTCTTCCAGCGGAATCACCGCGGAAGCGGGCACTTTGATGTACTCTGCCAGGGCGCCGTTCACGTTGGCGCCCAGCAGTCTTCTGTCGGTGCACAGATTGTGCTTGCCTTCCAGGCAGTGCTTGCACTGGCCGCAGCCCCACGCCGCCTGAGCCATGACCACATAGCCGCCCACCGGCAGCAGGATCATCTTTATGACAATCCCCGCGTAAAGCTCACCGCACCTGAGGACCGGCCTAATATCCAGAGTGCACAGGATCCCTCCGATGTATACCAGAGCCAGCGGCATACTGGTATTCCCCATGGCCATGAGGGCCGAGGTGAGCACCTCTGGAAGCTGTATCTGAGCCATGATGAAGACGATGGCGAGAACGATGGCCAGCAGAGGCGGTGAAAGCAGGTTTTTCAGATTGGCGAGGGGAATCTTTTGTTTCTCCTCCGCCGGCTTTGTCAGCAGCACGCCGTAGGTCCAGAACGCCAGCTGGTCCACGATGGTGAAGATGGAAACGTAGAGAAGGGCGGTGTCCGGATAAATGGCTGTGGCAAGGGGGATCCCCATAAATCCGATGTTCCCGAAGATCAGGGACGCCCGGAAGACCCTCTTTCGGTTTCCCCGCAGCCTGAACACCCTTTCGATGACGGCAGAGACGATGACGAGAACGATGTACAAAGCGACGGCGATAGGCACGATCATCAGGCTGTCCATCAGGCTCTGCCTGGTGGCGCTGGCGATGGCATTGATGAAGATGTAGGACGGAAGGGATACCTGTATGACCAGCTTTGATACAGACGCCAGGGAATGGGCGTCCAGGATCTTAACTTTAACCGTGACGACGCCTATGCAGATCAGCAGGAGAAAGATGCCGATCTGGGTTAAGGCTATGAAAAACTGTTCCATTTCAATTCCTTCTTTACACGAAAAAAAAGCCATGCAAATCTGTTAGGATTTACACAGCTCCTCTGTTACGCAACAGTAATCAAAACTGAGGCGAAGCCCCAGCGGGCCCGCCCGATACGTCTATTCTAGCACTATTTTTCGCAATATACCAGCCCCAACTTCATTTTCCTGTCTGGTTATCCCAGCAGCTGCCGGCCTGTCTCCACATATCTGGCCGCACTTCCCATCAAAAGCTCCGCCGCGTCTTTTCTCAGCGGCGTGACAGGCTTTGCCGGTCTCCCAAGGGCCAGAAAGCCGTCGGGGATCTCCGTGTTTTCTGTGACCAGTCTTCCCGCGCCGATCAGACAGCCCGCACCGATCTTCGCGCCGTTCATGACGATGCTTCCCATTCCGATCATGGACCCGTTTCCGATCTGACAGCCGTGCAGGATGCAGCCGTGGCCTACGGTCACATCGTCTCCGATTTTGACCTGATGGCCGGCATCGGTATGCAGGCAGCAGTGCTCCTGGATGTTGGTCCGGCTGCCGATCATGATAGGACCGTTGTCGCCCCGCAGAACAGAATAATACAGCACGGTGGATTCATCTCCCACAGTGACATTTCCAACGATGACGGATTCTTTCGCAATATGCGCTGATTTACTGATTCTCGGTTCCATTGTTACGTCCAGCTCCTTATCTATAGATGATACGATACCATTTTAACACGGTCCGGCCTGTTTGGGAATAAAAAAGTGCGCGCCGCCGGCCCGCCGGTTCCGAAGGCGGCCAAGTCGAGTTCGGATGCGGAAGCATCAAAGGCGGCCGAACAGCCCGAAACAGGCAAAACGGCCGCGAGTCCTAATCCAGGGCCCCGGCCAGTTCCTCCGCCGCCGCCAGAAGCCTGCCGGAATGGATCATCCGGCGCAGCTCCTCGATATATCCGTGGAGACTGACATCCTCCTCGATGACGGGAACGATCTTTGCCGTCTCTTTTAAAAGCCCTTTGATGCAGGGGCTGAAGCGGTCCCTTTCCTGCCTCATGCTGCCCGCCTGGCTGACGGCCAGCAGCTCGATGGCCAGGATGTATTCCAGCTTTTCCGCAGTCTCAACGGCTTTCTTCGCGGCGTTGTAGCCCATGGAAACGCAGTCCTCCTGCCCCGCGCAGGTGGGAACGCTGTCCACAGACGCAGGCGACGCCAGGATGCGCATTTCATTGAGAAGTCCCGCCTGCACGTACTGGACGATCATCAGGCCGCTGTTGATGCCCGGCTCCCGGATGAGAAAAGCAGGCAGCCCCGGCACGCTGCCGTTCAGAAGGCGGTAGGTCCTGCGCTCTGACATCTTGGCCAGACCTGCGGCGGCGATGGCCGCACTGTCCATGGCCATGCCGGTAAAGGACGCGTCCGCGTTGCCTGCGGAGAAGACCGCCCCGCCATCCTCTGCGAAGATGACCGGATTGTCACAGCAGGCGTTCATTTCAATCTCAAGGGTCCGCCTGGCGTCGCAAAGCAGCGTCTTTGCCGCGCCGTGAAGCTGCGGAATGCAGCGGATCGATAAGGGATCCTGCATGGGCCGGTCCGTTTTTCCGCCGGCAGGCGTCTGTTCGGAAGCCTCTGATCCCTGCAGAAGCCGCCGCAGATTGGCCGCCGTGTCCGCCTGCTTTTCATGGGGCCTGACGGCCATGACCCTTTCGTGAAAGGCCTCCGTCCGGCCGCCGCAAACCTCCACGTTCATGGCCGCAATCACATCTGCGGTCTTTGTCGCCTGAAGCATGTCATGGAGGGCCAGAGCGCCGAGAGCCGTAGCCGAAGTGGTGCCCGATATTACAGCGAGGGCCTCCCGGAGCTGCAGCTGTAAAGGCTGGACGCCGGCTTTTTCCAGCGCCTCAGAAGCCGACATCAGCTCACCTCTGTAATAAGCCTTCCCCTCCCCCGTCAAAGCCAGGGCGATATGCGCCTCCGGGCTCAGGTAGCCCACAGAGCCGCTTCCCGGCGCCCGGGGCGTGACGCCTTTGTTGAGCAGCTCCATGTATTTGCCCAGCAGGCAGTTCCTGACGCCGCTGTGGCCCGCGCTCAGATTTTGTATCACCAGAACCATGACGCCTCTGACCTGCTCCTCTCGCAAGGGCTCCCCTACGGATACGGCGTGGGAGCGAAGGATATTCTTCTGCATTTGCAGGGCGTCCTCCGGACTGACCGGGCAGTCACAGAGCGCGCCGAGACCTGTGG
>CAZGED010000029.1:2256-13994 GCA_964525085.1 uncultured Senimuribacter sp. | reverse complement strand
CGATGCCTACTGTATGGGCATCGGACTCGATGGATGCGCCGACGACGACGATGGTTCTGCCGATATGCTCGCCGATCCAGTCTCCGCACTCGACTCTGTCCATGACGACGCCCTCTACCTTCGGCACCTTGATCGCCGTGTAGTCAATGGTCGGCTGGGCGTTGCCGTAAATGTTGAAGAACGTGTAGCCTTTCGTCAGCTCGCAATAGTATGCCACGTTCGGTTCATCCAGACCTAATTTTTTCGCATATTGCTTCGCACATTCCTCTGCTTCTTCACCATAAGGTACCGGAAGGGTGAAGGACAGCTGAACCTTACCATCATTCAATGCGTCACCGTAAGGTTTCACGCGCGTTAAATCCACTGCGCTGTTTGCTTTGCATTCTACTGTCATTCGTTCACACCTCCTTACTCATGATCCATAAACAACTCGATAAACGGATTGAAGTAGTTTTCACCCTTCGTGCAAACGCCTTCCAGTCCGTGACCGCCGTCGAACGGACGCTTTACGCCGCCGAAGATTCCTTTTTCAATCGTAGAGAACAGCCCTTCCTTCTCGACCTCTGCCAGCAAAGCGTCCGCCTTGCCCAGAACTTCCTTGGCACGGTTCTGAACGATGCCACCCTCTTTGAACTCCACTTCATCGCCGATATGTCTGCAGTTATTGAAGATATACTTGGCATTTTCGATGGACAGATATCTGTCCTGCATCAGCGGCGTGTGGATGGCTTCTGTCAGCATACCGGTCAGCAGAATGGACTGATTGGTCCAAACGGTCACCAGGTTGAACAGCGCGTCCTGCAGGTGTCCTCTGAAGATATTGCCTGTCATGAACTTTGTCGGAGGCATATACTTTAATCTTGCGTTCGGGAAGATCTCTCTCGCCATCTGTGCCTGGGCCAGTTCCAGCAGGAATCCGTCTTCTGTGGACGGGTCCATTTCAAAGGCATGTCCCAGACCCATCTGTTCTTCCGGAATGTTGGCAAGAACCGCAAACTGCTCGTTGATGAACTGGGAAGCCGTTACGGTGTGAGCCGCCTCGATGGCATCGTCTGTGGTCAGGTAGTTGTCCTCGCCGGAGTTGAAGATGATGCCGCAGTAACCGATGATGACACGGCTCATGAACTGGTCTACCAGGGTTCTCTGCATATTGATGTCTCTGAACAAAATGCCATAGATGGCGTCGTTCAGCATGACGTCCAGTCTTTCCAATGCGCCCATAGCCGCAATCTCCGGCATGCACATACCGGAGGAGTAGTTGCACAGTCTGATGTATCTGCCTACTTCCTCGCCTACCTCATCCAGAGCCTTTCTCATGATTCTGAAGTTCTCCTGGGTGGCGTATGTACCGCCGAAGCCTTCTGTCGTAGGGCCGTAAGGCACGTAGTCCAGCAGAGACTGGGCCGTGGTTCTGATTACGGCGATTACGTCAGCGCCCTGGCGGGCAGCAGCCTGCGCCTGAATTACGTCTTCGTAGATATTTCCCGTAGCAACGATGACGTAGATGTAAGGTTCCGGACCTTCTCCGATGGTGTCCAGGTACTCCTGACGCTTCGCTTTCTGTCTGTCGATCTGCTCAAAAGTCGCTTTGATGAAAGGCTTCAGCGCCTCCGCAGCTTCTTCCTGAGAACAGGTCGGCAGCTTGGTGATATCTAAATTCCCTTCTGACATTTCCTCCGCGATCTGCTGCGGAGTCTTGCCAGTCTGAATGATCGCATTTCCCATCCAGTAAGCAGCACCTGTCGGAAGCACCCCTGCATCCTTCAGCTGATCCACTACCACGTTAGGAAGCGGTGTGTCGACATCGTCGACCCCGTCTACACCCAGCAGTCTCAGAATGGTTCTTTCTGTACTGACAGTAGTGTGACGGTCGATGAATTCCTGCATGTCATGCGCGATATTCGCAGCATGAGCACGCGCACTGTCCACTACTTTGGGGTCAAGGTTCAATTTGCTTTTCATCCTAATAGTCTCCTTATTTTAAATATTTTTTCGCTCCATCAATAATTTCCTGATGGATGCCCAGCATCTTCGCGATATTCAGAGCGTCCTTCGGGATCTGGCCATGGTTTTCGACGGTATACAGTCTGTAATCCATATACTTGCCGATGATGTTGATCCGCTCTTTCCGGTTCGCGTATTTCAGCTCGCTGTCAAGCTTTCGGAAATCGACATCCGCAAGGCCTCTGACCTGCATGTTCTTAACGCCCTTTTCCTCTGTCACCGCATCAAAATGAGTAGTGATGAGAGTAATATACGATTTGCCGCTGAGATAGTCCACAAGGCTTCTGGTCAAAGCCAGCCCCTCAACCGGATTGGTCCCGCTGGCGATCTCGTCGATCAGCAGGATTGACCGGTCCTGACTGTTGTCCAGGATCTCCTTCAACTCTTCCATTTCACTGCCGAAGCTGGACAGACCGCGCTCCACCGACTGGCTGTCGCCGATGAGGATCTGCATGTAGTTGGACAACCCGACCCGCGCTTTCCCGCACGGAACGAAGAATCCGTATTGGGCCAGAATCGGCACCAGTCCGCAAAGCTTCAGGGAAATGGTCTTTCCTCCCATATTGGCTCCGGTAATGCAGGTAACGCCGTCAGCAAGGGAAATGCTGACCGGGCAGTAGGTTTTCCCCTTCGACAGGAGAATGTCCTCCACCTGTAACTGGCGGCCTTCTGTAATCTCCACTACATGTTCGTCTACGATCTCCGGCCTGACGCATCTGTGCTGTATCGCATAGACGGCCTTTGCCAGGGCAAAGTCCAGACGTCCGATCTTCCCGCAGTTGGTGAGAAGCACGCCGCCAAAGGCGCTGACCTTCCGGGACAGCTGTTCTCTGATGACCGTCTCCTCTTCTTCTATGGCCGTGTTCAGTTCCTCCATCTCTTTGGACAGGGCGTACACGGCTTCGTTCTTTGTCAGTTCAAAGGTCACTGACATGTAATCTTCGCTGACAGCCTCCAGGTCGGGAATCTCCCTGGCTTTATCCAGCAGATCGCTGGACCGGGGGATGACCACATCGAACTTCGGCGTCAGCGTGATGCCGAATTCTTTGCGGATCTCTTCCTTCCTGGCCTTCTGGGCCCTTCGGATCTGCAGCTCCAGCCCCTTTTTCTGCTTTCTCAGCTCTGCCAGCTTTTTTGAAAAATCATCATAAATGTAAAAGGTGTTCAGCCGATCCTTCCTCGGATCCAGAACATCCAGCAGCGGCTCCGTATCCTCCAGCACATATTCGTCCGGGATCGGCGTTTTGGATTGGCTGAGGATCTTTCCCACGGACCGCATGTTCAGCAACAGAGATTTGACCTCATACAGCTCTACCACCGACAGCGTGCTGCCGGCGCTTCTCTCTATGGTGTAGGACACGTCCTTCATCACCATAAACGTCTCCGCCAGCGTGTTCACCAGCTTCTCGTTTTCACGGGCAAAGTCCATCATCTGCTGGACCTTATCCAGTTCCTCCCGCAGGGCTTCCTCCTGCCCCGGGAAAAACGGCTTCGTCTCTTTCAGAACCTTTTTACCAAAAGGAGTGTTGATATCCAGCTTGTTCATCACGTATTCCAGACCTGTCTCTGATCTGGTCTTCACGTTTGCCAGTCTCCTGTTGGAACCCTGCAGCATACTTTTTTCTCCTTTCAGTGGACTACATTCTGACGTCTATGACCGGAATCTCCGGTATCGCTTCCTGCATGGCCTCCAGCAGCACGCCGTGATCAAAGGAGTACCCGCTGGGTGCGAAAGGGTTGACCGTAACGGCTGCGACGGTAATATTGTCCAGCACTTGGACAGTAAAGCCCTTCTTCACCAGCTGCCGCCAGCTGATCGCGTCAAGAAAGATCTTGGTCGGATCCTTCAGGATAAACTTTACCTGCTTCAGCCGAGAAGGATGGATATCAGCGATGACGCTACCGGTAAACGCGCCGGGGATATACACGTACTGTGTCTCTTCGTCGATGGCCTCATCGATGAAGCGGCTGGCCCCCAGCCCCGTCAGCAAATCCAGCTGTTCAACTCTGTCGCCTTTGACCAGCATGATCTTCTCGTCCTTCACGTGTTCTGTCACCAGATCTCTGGCTGTTCCCTCCTCCAGCACCGGAAGATTGTACAGATTGACGATGTGGGAGGTCTCCTCCACCACCTTCTTCAGGTTTCGGGAAAGGACGGCCCCTGTAGCCAGAATGATGGCATCAGAGGTCTCCGGTGAGGCGATGGACTTTCTGTCGATGGCGCCGTCGATCAGGATCAGTTCGCACCCCAGACCGAACATTTCCGCACACATTTTTTTGGTATCCGCCGTCGCCACCGGTCCCGCGATCTGTACGTAGCCGCTGTCGGCTACTCTGCAGAGCAGAAGATCTCCGATCGACGTTCTGTAATTGGACTTCTGAACGATTTCCAGCCCCGCTTCCGCCAACTCATATAACTGGGTCGGCACGGAAACGATGGTGTCTTCATAAAGGTATACTCTCGGCTTATCTGTGCCGGTCACCAGGTCCGTCGTCTCTCCGTCCCTTCCTGTAGAGGTGATGCCCAGCTGCAGACCTTCGTCCATCGCTTCTTCAATCAGATAATTGAGCGCCGTAGTCTTCCCCGCGTTCTTCGCCATGCCGACGATGGAGATCGTCTTGTATTTTGTTGATAAATCGTAGAGTAAACCCATAGTTGCAATTCCTATATCAAATACTTAAATCCTTTTGTTTTGTTTCCCTTCCAACAGCCGAAGCCTCCGGACGCGCGGCCCGCGCGCAGACTGCCTCCGACGGACACCCTTTGATCGGGCTCCTTGCCGAAAGGGTACAGAAAGGGGACCAGCGGCCCCCTCTCCTTGCTAACCTTATTTGTGCTTGTTTCTCTCGTGTCTCAGCAGGTGGGAAGGTTCCATAGATTTGATCTGTAAGCCTTCACCCAGAGCGGAAACGCCTTCGTATCTGTAGGTCTTCTTGCCTGTGCAGTAATCGCAGGTGCATGGCAGATCCGGCAGACGAGGTTGCGTATAGGTTGTGATCACGCCTTCGTAGTTTCTCAGAATCACCTTATCCGGCGTCTCGGAAATGACGTACTGCGGCATAACCGGTGTCTTTCCGCCGCCGCCAGGAGCGTCAACTACGAAAGTAGGTACTGCGTAGCCGGAGGTATGTCCTCTCAGACCCTCGATGATCTCGATGCCCTTGGCAACGGAGGTTCTGAAGTGCTCGATACCTACGGACAGGTCGCAGATGTAGATGTAGTACGGTCTCACTCTGTTCTTAACCAGGATCTGTACCAGATCTCTCATGATGTGCTTGCAGTCGTTCACGCCTCTCAGCAGTACGGACTGGTTGCCCAGAGGAATACCGGCGTCAGCCAGCTTGCGGCAGGCTTCCATCGCTTCCGGCGTCATTTCCTTTGGATGGTTGAAGTGCGTGTTGAGCCAAATCGGATGATACTTCTTCAGCATGCTGCACAGCTTGTCGGTAATTCTCATCGGCATTACGACAGGGGTTCTGGAACCGATTCTGACGATTTCCACGTGGTCGATCTTTCTCAGCTCGCTGATGATGTACTCCAGCGTATCGTCCTCGACCAGAAGAGCGTCACCGCCGGACAGCAGGACGTCTCTGACTTCCGGAGTCTTTCTGATGTATTCGATACATGCGTCGATATCCGCTCTGGATCTGGCGCCGTCTGTTTCGCCGGCCAGTCTTCTTCTGGTGCAGTGACGGCAGTACATGGAGCACTGGTCGGTGATCAGGAAGAGAACTCTGTCCGGATATCTGTGGGTCAGGCCGGGAGCCGGAGAGTCAGCATCCTCGTGGAGAGGGTCTGCATCATCGGCCTCAGATCTGTGCATTTCTGCCAGGGTAGGAACCGCCTGCATTCTTACCGGACATCTCGGATCGTCAGGATCCATCAGGGACGCATAGTAAGGGGTGATGCCTACTCTGAATCCGCCCATAACCTTTTCGATATCCGCTTTCTCCTGGTCCGTCAGATTGACGACCTGCGCAATGTCTTCTACAGTTGAAAGTCTGTGGGAAACTTGCCAATGCCAGTCGTTCCACTGCTCATCCGTGACATCTTTGAAGAGCGGAATGTCCTTCCAATTTCTAATTGCCATAATAAATCTCCTTATTTACGGGTTATTGTGTATTTGTATAACTATAATCACTTAGAGAAACCGCCGCAGCCCGCAGAACGCTGGACTGCGGCGGTTAAAGTACTGATTGAGTACCGGCTGCGGGCCGGTTAAGTACGGGTCGAGTACGTTGAAATACTCCTGAATGCTCCACCTTCGCGCTTACGCAGTGAAGGAGATTATGCGTACATCTCCTGGAACAGGTTTCTCAGGCCTTCATGCTCTCTCAGGCACTGCAGTGTGATTGCAGCGTGTCCCTTGGTGTAGCCGTTGCCGATGATCATGGTAACGTCCTTGCCAACGCCTTCTGCACCCAGGGCAGCCTTGGTGAAGCTGGTCGCCATGGAGAAGAAGTATACTACGCCGTCATCCTTGCAGGCCAGGATGGAAGCCATTTCCGTATTTTCGATGTTTACGCAGTTGATTACGATATCAGCCAGCTTGCCGTCGGTCAGATCCATGATCTTGTTGTACATGCCAACAGCGTCGGTAGCATCGTGTACGATGTATTCGTCTGCCAGATCCAGGCCCTTTGCTCTGGCTTCGGATTTCGGAGATCCTGCCACGCAGATAACCTTACCGGTTACGCCGGCTCTCTTCTTTGCTTCATATAAGCACAGCAGTCCGGATTTTCCGCCGCCGCCGATGATGACAACCGTGTCACCAGGCTTAACCAGCTTAGCAGTCTGTGCAGGAGCACCGGCAACGTCCAGTGCGGACAGTGCCAGACCTTCCGGCATATCCTCAGGAAGCTTTGCATAGATGCCGCTCTGGAACAGGATCGCCTGACCTTTGATATCAACCTGGTCGATTTCAGGTCTTACTTCTAAAATTTCTTCGATAACCAGCGGAGTCAGGGACAGGGAAACCAGTGTAGCGATCTTGTCGCCAGGCTTCAGGTCACCTACGTAAGCCGGTCCAACTTCCTTAACGGTACCGATCAGCATTCCGCCGGAACCAGTCCAAGGGTTCTTGTGCTTGCCAGCCTTGGCAACGATGCCAAGCATGGTTTTCTTGATCTCTTCGATGTCGCCGCCGGCTCTTCTCTCGATCTCGGTGAAAGAAGCGGAGTCAATGTTCAGAGTCTTAACGTCGATCAGGACTTCGTTGTCATAGATCTCCATGGTGTTGTCGATCACGTCTGCAGGCTGCGGCAGCACACCTTTCGGGGAAATAACTCTGTGGGTTCCGTAAGGGCATCCTTTTTTCATAATAATCATCCTCCTAAGAATTTAAAAATATCAAGTTTTAACTATATGCTCTCGCATTTTTCTGATAAATTTATTATAATTGAGTCGACGCCCGGTGTCCATACTGCAAACTCGCCGAAATCGTCCAATCCTTAGAAAAATAGAAATCGAACCGTTTTGTGTTCATTCCCTCTTTGGATCGAACCGAAATCGTTTCGTCGATCCATTCGGTCTCGGTCGGCAGTTCGTTTTGGCCATCGGCTCGTCTCAATCTCCGTTCTCAGCACTACCGCGTCTACAGCTCGTACTTCTTTTTCTTTCTGACCAGCTGCGTCTGGCTGATGCCGAGGGCTCTGGCCACTTTTCTCGTAGAACCATAGGTTTTACAGGCGTGCTTAATGATATTCTTTTCAAAGTTTTCCACCATCTTCTCCATATCCATGACACAGCCTTCTTCATCGGCCGTCTGGGAAGAACTCACATCCGTTCCCTCAAAAATGTCCGCATGAAGTTCTCTCATGACGTCGAGCAGGGCAATCTTCTCTCCCTTGGATGAAATCATCAGCCTCTGCACCACGTTTTCCAGTTCGCGGATGTTGCCCGGCCAGTCACACTGCTTTAAATACTCCACCGCGTCATCGTCGATCTGTCTCCGGATCTGAAACTTTTCACTGTATTTTTTCAAAAAATGCCGGATCAGCGCCGGAATATCGCCGTTCCGTTCCCGCAGCGCCGGCACCCGGATTCTGACCACGTTGAGCCTGTAGTACAGATCCCTTCGAAACCCCTGCTCTTCGATGACATCCTCCAGGTCCCGGTTTGTGGCGGAAATGATCCGCACGTTGGTTTTGATCGGCACCGTACCGCCTACCCGGAAAAACTCCCCGTCCTGAATGACCCGCAGCAGCTTGGCCTGCATGTCCGCCTGGAGCTCTCCGATTTCGTCCAGGAAGATAACGCCGTTGTCTGCCAGTTCAAAATATCCCTTCTTGCCGCCTGGGCTGGCTCCGGTAAAAGCTCCCTTCTCATATCCAAAGAACTCTGATTCGATCAGCGCAGGCGAAATGGAAGCGCAGTTGACCTTAATAAAGGGCTGCATCTTGCGGCTGCTGTTCTTATATATGATGTTGGCCACCTTTTCCTTTCCCACGCCGGTCTCTCCCGTGATCATCACGTTGCAGTCGTACTTTGCCACGGTCAGGATCTCGTCCAGCACGGAAGCCATGGCCCTGCTCTCGCACACGAAATCCTCCAGCATGGTCTGCCTCTGCCCGGATACCTCCATGAGGCGGGTCTGCCTGTTGATCGGATAGGCCGGATCGTCATCCATGGCCCGATTGGTCTCCACGGCTCTTTCGATGTACGGCGCCAGGTCTTTTACGATCTCGATGTCAAACTCGTCGTAGGCCTCCAGGTACCCGTCGGCGCAGCGGATATCCAGCTGCCGGGAAATGGCCTCTGTGATGTAGAGGGCGATGTTGTAGTTGTTGATCAGGTTGGCAAACACTACCGTACCCCCGCTCTTCGTGGCCAGAATATTGATGGTCTCCGCTCCCGGGATATCGGCACAGTTGACAGAAAGATCAAAGAGTGCGTCCGCTTTCAGATCCGCCAGACATTCCATCGGCTTCAGGATATCCACCCGGTGCACCTCTGTAAAGACTTTGCTGATCAGTTCGTCGATGGAGTCGCCCTTCAGCACCATATCTGTCTTTTTGTCCAGCAGGCAGACCACTTCCGCATCCTCTCTCGCCACTTTGCGGATGGCATGTCCGAACAGAAGGTTGGACAGCAGGTTGTTGCCCACCACCAGAAATTTTCGTTTGCCCACCGCTGTGTTGCTGATTCGGTACAGTGTTCCCGACTCATCAAAGGCAAACAGCAGCAGGTTGATCGGAATGCCTTCCGGCCGCCGAACCAGCGGCAGCTCGTTGTATAGAATGGCATAACCTTCCACTTCTACCTGGCCGAAAGCTCTGTCCACGGACAGGATCTTATCAATATAAATCGGCACCGAAGCCAGCGATGCGTTGCACAGCACCTCATCCCCGGGAGTAAAGCCTTTCTTGTTTTCGTACTCTTCGCCGATTTCCGCAACGGTTCCATAAAGCAGGCCTCCCGTATCTGTAACCGGGTTGTGCAGTTTTCCGCGGCGGATGACGATATCTATGATCTTTTGACGGATCCGCTGCTCCTGATTGTTCGCCTCCATGCAGATCTGCTTAAAGCTGGTCCCTTCGATATGGATCCTGCGGAGGTCCACACGGATCTCTCCCGGCCCGATTGCGCGGCTGTTGTCCAGTCTCCAGGCCGAAGTAGGCAGTACGTGCTGCGGCTCCAGCACCCGGTTCATTCCGTAATTTTGGGTCATTTTCGATTCGCTCCTTTATTTCGTGAACATTTTTCGGTTCACTTGCCGTGTAATTTCAATGATACTCCTCTGGCGCACAATTTGCAATTGTTATTTTCGGGTTTCCGATATATAATTGGGATATGAAAATCGTTTTTAAGTTTAACAAAGGAGAATGAAAATGGAAGAGAAAATCACATCACTTATCAGAGTCAGAATGTCCGCAAAAGACGCCCACTACGGCGGAGAGCTGGTTGACGGAGCGCACATGGTCCACCTGTTCGGCGATGTCGCTACTGAACTGCTGATCAAGCTGGACGGAGACGAAGGTCTGTTCTGCGCTTATGACAACGTAGAATTCCTGGCTCCTACTTATGCCGGCGACTACATCGAAGCTTACGGCGAAATCACAAAGATCGGCAACACTTCCAGACAGATGAAATTTGAAGCAAGAAAGGTCATCGTTTCCAGAAAGGATATCAACGCTTCTGCCGCCGATTTCCTGGAAGAGCCAATCGTCGTAGCCAGAGCTACCGGTACCTGCGTAACTCCAAAAGATTGCAAGAGAAAATAGTTTTCCTTACAGATGAAAGATCCTGCCGTTTCGGTACGCCCGAGGCAGGATTTTTTGTTGCGTCTGTCTGTTGTGTCTGTTCCACCGCGTCTGTTCCGTTGATGCGTGATGCGCTGCCGGCCCGCTCTATACCTGCAGCCCCGGCGCCTTTGCCTCCGTGGTCACAAAGCTGGCCATGGCCGATGCGCAGACCACGCCGGTCTCCACATCTGCCGCCTTTCCCATGCAGCGGATCATCCGCTTGCCAACGTTGGTGTACTCGATGGAGAAGCGGAATCTCCTTCCGTTCATCGGTTTCAGATAGCTGACGGAAAGATCTGCCGTCGATACCATCTTCCCGGACAACGCCACGGCCCCGATACCCATGCCCGTATCAAAGAGGCTGCAGATGATGCCGCCGTGGACGCCGCCATAGGGATTCAGTCCCCATTCCTCCGCATCATAGAGATAGTCCACCTTTTTATCCGCTTTGCAGCAGTCTTCAAGCCGTAGCTTCAGGCGGGCATTGAGCCGCTCCGGCTGCTGCATGTTCCTGTCGATAATCGTCTGTATTTCCTTCGCAAATTCCGCGTCTTTCAAAATATCATCTCCATTCTTATCTTGTCGACAATATTGTAACACAATTCCGCACGGGTTTAAAGGAGAAACGTGCGGATCATTTTATCGATTCCATCAGCGCTGATGCCGCCATCCTCTTGATCGAAGGAAATCAAAAGACGATCCCACAAATCGATGCCGCGGCTGTGATAGTCCTCCAGCTTACGATATGCCTTCTTCAGATAACGATCATCCGTGATCAAGCCGAAATGCTCCCAGATGAACAGCTTGCCATCGCGCGGCCGCTTCACAACGAAATCGGGATAAATCGTCCTTCCATTCACCTCAATACCCGCTTCATATTTAAACTCAATGCCGTAAGAAGTAAGCATGGAAGCAATCATCATCTCCGACTTCGACCTGTAATAGACTCCGTTGTAAGCATTCCTCTTTTCCTCCTCCTTATAGCGGTTCTTCTCCTGCTCCAGAGAATTCCACCATGCGTCCGAAGGCAGAATCGGGCGATACTCCCGCAATGTCCTTTCCAGAAGAGGAATATCCTGTTCGACGGATTTCAATAATTCCTTACATTTTTCTTTTTCCAAATACTGCCGAACCAGTTCAGGCTGATCGACCAGACTGATTCTGCGGCCATTTTGCTCTGTGTAATAATATGTTTTCCTACGGGCTTTCTTCCTGATCAGACGTCCTTCCGGCATCCGACCGATCCGACTCTTTAACTGTTCCCGCTGTCTCCTCAGAAAGCCCAGCTGTGCCGTTGTAGTTTCCTGGTAGTTCATTTCACCCCTCCTTAACGCGCTTGTTGTTCCTTACATTATATTACATTAATGTTTTCCATCCGTCAATAGGGAAATTATAACCATTTTATTTTTTCGCAACACGAGGAAGGAAGATCTGCGGCACGCTTTGGCCCGCCTCGGCACCGCATCGGTTTTCCAAAATCGGCAAAATGG
>CAZGED010000029.1:0-2156 GCA_964525085.1 uncultured Senimuribacter sp. | reverse complement strand
CTTTGGCCCGCCTCGGCACCGCATCGGTTTTCCAAAATCGGCAAAATGGTTTTCCTTAGAAAACGCTTTGGCCCGAATGGAAAACATCTTGCCCGGCGGGCACGCTTTGGCCCGCCTCGGCACCGCATCGGTTTTCCAAAATCGGCAAAATGGTTTTCCATAGAAAACGCTCTGGCCCGAATGGAAAACACCTTGTCCGGCGGGCACGCTTTGGCCTGTCTCGGCACCGCATCGGTTTTCCAAAATCGGCAAAATGGTTTTCCATAGAAAACGCTCTGGCCCGAATGGAAAACATCTTGTCCGGCGGGCACGCTTTGCACACAGAAAAACCGGCCGCCATACGGCGGCCGGCACACATCTGTCATTCTGCTATTGTCATTCTGCTATTGTCATTCTGCTATTGTCATTCTGCTATTCCGCATACCTGCGGCAGCTTTCTTCATCGTGTTCCCGCTTCTCCTGAATGGATTCGGTCAGCACCATGTCTTTGACCTTCATCAGCCTGGTCTGGTTACCACGCTCATTTTCATCCAGCTTCATCTGAATATATTTTATGGTAGCCTGCAGCTGCGGAATCATGACATATTCCAGCGCATTGACCCGGCGGCGGGTCTTCTCCAGCTCTGCAGCCAGCAGGGCCGTTTCCTTTTCCTTCGCCGCCAGATCCAGCAGCATCGGGAACAGGTCCGCCAGGGCCGATATGGAATTGTCCAGTTCTCCCGATGTACGGGCGAACCCGTACGGGAAGATGTTGGTCGGATCCTCGGCAGTGGTCTTGAAAGAGAACACCGGAACATCTACACTCATGATATTCTTGCTTCCCACTTCCAGGATGACGCCCTGCTTCGGAAACATCAGAGACTCCTCCATGACCTCCTGGCTCATGATGGCGCTGGCCACGGTAAAACTCTTATACACCACGTCCAGCCGGGTCTCTACCTCCTGGCGAAGCCGTCCGTTTTCACGGGCCAGCTCCAGAAACTCCTTCATCAGCTCGTCCCGCTTATCCTTCATCAGCTTGTGGCCGCGGGTCGCTGTCTTCAGCCGTTTCTTCAGAGACGTCAGCATCATCCGGGTAGGATTCACATTCATTCTTTCAGCCATGAATCATCACCTACCCTAAATACTTCTCGATGTACTCGTCTTTGATTCTCTTCAATTCGCTCTTAGGCAGCAGCTTCAGCAGCTCCCAGCCCAGATCCAAAGTCTCTTCAATGGTTCTGTCCGTATCGTATCCCTGAGATACATACCGTTTTTCAAACTCCTGGCTGAAGTTGGCGTACATCAGGTCGATGTCCGTCAGCGCCGCCTCGCCCAGGATCGTCATCAGCTCCAGACACTCCTTGCCTCTCGCGTAAGCCGCAAAGAGCTGGTTCAGCGTATCCGCGTGATCCTCACGGGTCTTGCCTTTGCCGATACCCTTGTCCTTCAGACGGGACAGAGACGGCAGCACGTCGATCGGCGGCTTGATGCCCTTTCTGTTCAGCTCACGGGACAGAATGATCTGACCCTCTGTGATGTAGCCGGTCAGGTCAGGAATCGGGTGAGTCTTGTCATCTTCCGGCATGGTCAGAATCGGGATCATGGTGATGGAGCCCTCATGGCCTCTTTTCCGTCCGGCTCTCTCATACATGGTAGCCAGGTCCGTATACAGATAGCCCGGGTAGCCGCGGCGGCCCGGTACTTCCTTACGGGCGGCGGATACTTCACGAAGCGCTTCCGCGTAGTTGGTGATATCCGTCAGGATGACCAGCACATGCATGTCCAGATCAAAGGCCAGATACTCCGCGGCCGTCAGCGCCATACGCGGCGTGGCGATACGCTCTACCGCAGGGTCGTTGGCCAGGTTCATGAACATGACCGTTCTGTCGATGGCGCCGGTGCGGCGGAAATCCGATGCGAAAAAGTCCGCTTCCTCGTAGGTGATGCCGATAGCGGCAAAGACTACAGCAAAGTTGCTCTCACCGCCGATAACCTTCGCCTGACGGGCGATCTGCGCAGCCAGCTCCGCGTGAGGCAGACCGGAGCCGGAAAAGATCGGCAGCTTCTGTCCTCTTACCAGCGTGTTCAGTCCGTCGATAGCCGATACGCCTGTCTGTATGAACTCAGCCGGATAGTCTCTGGCCGCCGGGTTCATCGGCAGGCCGTTGATGTCC
>CAZGED010000028.1:12537-14339 GCA_964525085.1 uncultured Senimuribacter sp. | reverse complement strand
CTCTATGAGATCGGCCGTGTCAGGTCTTTTGATTATTTCACCGTCACCTTGCACTTGGCTGTCAGCAGGTTTCCCGTCTTGGCGGTGATCGTCGCCGTTCCCTTTTTCTTCGCGGTCACCTTGCCGGTGCTGCTCACCGCAGCCACCTTTGGATTCGACGACGTATAGGTGATCTTCCTCCCATAAGTGCCGGACTTGGACAGCGTCACCCGCAGGCGGAACGTCTTTCCCTGAGCCAGGGACTTCTTCGTATAGTTCAGCTTGATGGAAGAAGGCGCGTCCGCCGTGCAGGCCACCTTGACCAGGGTTTCGTTGCCGGAAGGATCCCGGGCATAAACCGTATAGGTTCCCGGCACGCCCATCCTCCTCACCGCCGTATCAGATTCATCCAGCTCCACTTCATAGCCTTTGCCGCTGCGGAAATACGCCTTTGTTTTGCTGCCCCGGGCATAGCGCACCTCGGCCAAAGTGCCGCTGTCATCGGAGGCTTGGATGGTCAGCAGCTCCTTATAAGAGCCTTCGATGGCCGTTACGGTCGTTTCCACCACCGGTGCGGTCTTGTCCGGCAGATAGGTTTCCTGCGGCTCGGCGGTCAGCGGCAGATACGCATTGAGATACCGTCCGCCGGCCACTTTGCCGGTCAGCGCTGAGGACTGGCTGCATCCCGACAGCAGCAGATCCCGTATCTGGGATGCCGTAATGCCGTCATAGTAGGAGTGGATCAGCGCCGCAGTTCCCGTCACAAAAGGCGCCGCCATGGAGGTACCCGTCTTGCTTCCGTATTGATTCCCCGGCAAAGTACTGTAAATATCCGTTCCCGGCGCCGCCAGGTCCACGAAGCTGCTGCTGTAGTTGGACTGCCAGTACAGACCGCCGTTCTCCTGCATGTTTCCCACACAGATCACGTTGTCCATTCGATAGCTGCCGGGATAGATCGGCGTTCGCTCCAGGTTCCGCCTGTCATTGCCCGCCGCGCACACGAAGAGCATTTCGGAATTTAAAATTGTCCGGCGCAGCAGGCTGTCGTCCTGATAAGAGCCCATGCTCAGGTTGCAGATGTCAGCGCCGTTGTCTTCGGCGTAGAGAATCGCCTGAATCACGTGATAGGTATCCCCCGTGCCCTCTGCACCGGTCAGAACCCGAAGGCTCATCATGGACAGCTTGCCGGAAACCGAGCCTACCCCTGCGATGCCGATCCGGTTTCCCGTCACCGCACCGATGATGCCTGCGCAGTGGGTGCCATGGCCATATTCCCGATTGGAAAACCCGTCCTCCGAAAGGGGCTGACGCCCCGCAAAATCATATCCGTGCACGTCATCGACGTAACCGTTTTTATCGTCGTCCTTGCCGTTTCCCGCAATTTCGCCGGTATTCGTCCAGACAGCCGCCGCCAGATCCTCGTGGGTGTAGTCGAACCCCGTGTCGATGACAGCCACCACCGTCTCCACCAGAGAATCCTCCTTTCCTTGCAGGAACCGATAGGCCTGATCAAAGCCGATGTCAGCGCCGCTGCTGTTGGAAAGCCCCCATTGCAGGCTGTAGCAGGGATCCCCTGTCGACGTGCTTTCATAGATAAAATTGGGTTGCAGCAAAAGATCCGGGTACTGCTCTGCCAGCGCTTCCGTCACGTCTGCCAGATCCGCCGTCCTTGACAACTCGATCAAAGCGATTCCGCCGCGGCTGTCCACCAGGGTCACGCCCTCCGGTGCGCACAGGTCCGCAAGATCCTCCGACGCGGACAAAATGTACTGCCGCTTCGCGGCGTCATCACCGTCAGCGGCCTCCTCCAGCGCCGCAATATC
>CAZGED010000028.1:0-12437 GCA_964525085.1 uncultured Senimuribacter sp. | reverse complement strand
TCTCCCTTGCGCTCCTCCTTGGCGATGTTGACCGCTTTGATCTGCGGCATCTTGTGATTTGGATCCGTGAGGAACACGTACAGATAGATGGCCGCGATGCCCACCAGCACCAGTGCGTCCTTGTACAGCTCTCGGCTGACCAGGACCGCCGCCATGCCCATGATGGCGCTGATCCCATACAGCATCAAAACAGCCCGCCGCTGGCCGTAGCCCAGGGCCATGAGCCTGTGATGCAGATGACCTTTGTCCGCCTCCATGATGGGCCGCCGGTTGACCACCCTGCGCAGGATCGCGAAAAACGTATCAAAGATGGGGATGCCCAGCACCAGCACAGGCACCACCACCGCGATGATCGTAGACCGTTTCAGCGGTCCCACCACCGACAGGGTCGCGATCATAAAGCCCAGAAACAGGGATCCGCCGTCGCCCATAAAGATCTTTGCCGGATAAAAGTTAAAGGGCAGAAATCCTAAACAGCTGCCGGCGAGAGCCACCATGGCCAAGCATACGATCATCATGCCATACCGATCCCCGTGAATATAGGCCACATAGGCGATGGACAGGGAGGAAACGGCCGCGATGCCTGCCGCCAGGCCGTCCAGGCCGTCGATCAAATTGATGGTATTGGTAATGCCCACGATCCACAAAATGGTCACGATGAAACAGACCGCCGCGCCGAAATGGAGCACCCCTTCCCCGAAATAATCGGTGATAAAGCTGATCCGCAGACCCATGACGTACATCAGGATCGCGACCAGCAGCTGGGCGCCGAACTTCACTTTAGCAGGCAGGTTTTTCAAATCGTCCACCACGCCGAGGATATAGATCAGGGTTCCTCCGATGAGCACCGGCAGAATCTTCTCGTTCTGTCCCGCGAAAATGATCAGCGAAACCATCGTTCCGATAAAGATCGCCATGCCGCCGAACCTTGGCATGGCCTTGGTATGCATCCGCCGGGCGTCCTTGGGAATGTCCATGGCACCGATCTTCGGCGCCAGCCTGATGGCGACCGGCGTAAAGGCCAAGGACAGCAGAAACGCCATGCCGAAAGCGGCCAGCAGAATCAGTCTCGTTATTTCCATATGCTCTCTTTAGCCTTACCTTTCCAGCGTGACCACTCTCAGTCCTGCTTCTTCCAAAATTTCTCTTGCCAGCTCGTCAGGATAGCCGTCTCTGACCACGATCCGCGAGATTCCCGCATTGATGATCATCTTGGCGCACACCACACACGGCTGGTTGGTAATGTAAATCGAGCCTCCCTCGACGCTCTGTCCCAGAGTCGCCGCCTGAATAATGGCGTTCTGCTCCGCATGTACCGCCCGGCAAAGCTCATGCCGCTGACCCGATGGGATCTGTAGCTGCTCTCTCAGGCAGCCGCCCCTCTCGCCGCAGTGGCTGAGCCCTCTTGGGGAGCCATTGTAGCCGGTGGCGATCACATGCCGATCCTTGACGATGACCGCACCCACGTGCCTGCGCAGGCAGGTGGATCTTTTCGCGGTCAGCTCCGCCATCTCCATGAAATACTCGTCCCAGCTGATCCTGTTGTCAGTACATTTCTCCATATCTTGCCGCCTCTCTTTCGTTTCTATCTTCGTAAAACACTTCGACCAGATACAGCCCCTCCGCCGGTGCCGTATGGCCAGCCAACTGCCGCCGGCCTTCCGCAAAGATCAAAGGAATGTCCGCCGGGCTTTTTCTGCCCAGGCCCACCTCGGTCAAAGTCCCCGCAATAATTCTTACCATATTGTACAAAAAGCCGTCGCCGGAGATCTCGATCCAGATCTCCCCGTGGGCCTTCGGCTCCACCTGCAGACGGCAGACAGTCCGCACCGTGGTTTCCCTCGGCGTTCCGCCCGCCGACTGAAAGCACGCGAAGTCGTGGGTTCCCTCGATCCAAGCCGCCGCCTCCCTCATCTGCCCCACGTCGAGGGGCTCTTTCACGTGATAGGCGTAATTCCGCGAGAACAGATCCGCCTCCGGCGTATTTTGGATGATATACCGGTACCGTTTGCCCTTGCTGTCGAAGCGGGCATGAAACCCTTTGTCCATCTCACGGGCGTCTAAAATTCTCACGTCGCTGCTCTTTGTCCGGTAGGTCTGCCCTGCGGACAGCAGGTTGTTGACAGCCCGTGGCAGACGGTCTGTGGGGATACCGAAATCTCCTCTGAAGGACGCCCTTTGACCCAAGGCGTGGACGCCGGCGTCGGTTCTGCTGGTGCCGTTGAGCCTGACGGGAATGCGGCAGACTTTGGACAAGGCATCTTCTAAAACACCCTGTACCGTCCTGACGGCAGGCTGCCTCTGCCAGCCGCAGAAGTTGGTTCCGTCGTATGCGATTGTCAGCAGGATGTTCCGTTCCATGTGGCCTCCCGCTTATCTTCTCGGCAGTTCGATCTGCTTGTTGTCATCGATTTCCTCCGTTTTCTCTTTACGTCTATCTTAACACAAAAGACGACAAGTATAAATGTTTTTTTCTTCACAGAGGAAGGGGGTTTGAAGACCGAACCGGCAACTTTTTTGATTTTGGGGGCAAATGTTGCGCGTTTCTTTCCGGATCGGACTTTCCAACACAAAAACCGGCTTTCTAAGGCGCTCAGGCGCACGTGAAACAGAGAAGCGGCCGTGAAAGCCGCTTCTCTGTTGGAATGATACTTTTTACTTTTCTCTACTATGTATGTTTTACTCAATTACGTCTTTTGCCGAGCAGTTACCTTCACTGAGTCCTTACACTATTGAGCTTCTTGGAGTATTATGATCTTATCGGCCAGTGTAGCTGGTACTGTAATGTTACCTCCTAGAGTTGACTCATATGTAATAGTACCCATAAATGTGCCAAAATACCTCACGATATCATCTTCTAGTATTCTGGATTCCAGTTCACTGTTGCTAATCTCAACAAACATAATTTTATCATAATCCTCGCCTACAGCGATTCTATACTGCGTGTTTTCGTCTCCTTCTATTACTTGTACAACTTTTCCAGACCCTCTGATAGTTCTATAGGTATACTCCTCCGGATTCCTTGCCAATTTGTTGTACTTGATGGCCGTATAATCATCCTCATCAAATACGTCTGATGTTTCCTCAGGTTTCTGACTTTCTTCCGGCTCTGCAGTTTCCTCAGGTTCCTGGCTTTCTTCCGGCTCCGCAGTCTCCTCAGACCCTGCAGTTTCCTGCTGCTCTACCTGCTGACCGCTATCAGTGTTCGTATCTGTTGAATCATCTTCTCCTCCTATTATCACGAAGATAAGTAATAACACAACTACAATGATTACCCAAAGCCAAATTTTTTTATAGATTGGCTTTTTAACTTTTGTCCCACACTCGGGGCAGACCTTCGCTTTTGCATCAATTACCGCATTACATTGATCACATACTGTTTTTTTCTGTTTCATCTTTCTTTCTCCTTTTGCTACAAAAATGCCAATTTTATACTCATTGCCGAAATGCCGCTGTCATAACAGCCCACAGGACAAGAGATCGGAAACCAATTTCAAAATTATTTTATTAATCTTCAATCAGTGTTTTGAACACAAACGTGATAACGGCCTCAGCAGACATCCACAGCAAATATATCATGTTTCATATCATCTGCCTTATTCCTGGAGACCGCTTGTCCGAAGCGGCTCCATTCCATTTTCTTTTAACAGCTCATTGACATCGATGATGCTTCCGGGCCGCTGATTGAACAGGAGCATAAGCAGGGCGTCCCTCGGGATCTTCGCATACAGCTCCGGCATCCCGTATTTTTTTAACGCCCTCTGGGTCTCCTCAAGCGTCAGCTGCGCGGCATAACAAAGCCTCAGCAGAATATCTCTCTGCCTCGTGCGTTTTTCGCCGGACAGCAGTTTGTATCCGTATCGTTCCGGCACGTCTGCCATCAGAAAAACCTTCTGCTGGGTGAGGCCGTTTCTTTTGATGATATCCTTCAGATATACAGAGAAGCCATTGGCGTCAGACAACATGCTCTCCCTGTTTTCCTTACAAAACCTATCAAATTCTGTCAAATGTGTCTTTCCTAAGACATTTTTCAGTTCATCTGTTCGTTTTTCGTTCATTTTTCCCCTCTTTTTTGTTATAATAGCAGGAGACTATGAAAGGACTGCTATCACCATGGACGTATTAAGGCATCAACTGTTTTCATCTTACCAGACCATCGCTGTGATCAATGACGCACACAAAATCTATCTGGTTCAGCATCAGGAAACCGGAAAAATCTTTGTCAAGAAGATCCTCGATGTGTACAATGCTGAGGTCTACGCCTTTTTAAAGGAACATCCCATCCTCGGTATTCCGCGCATCGTCGACTTCCTGGAAGATGACGGGCAGCTGGTCGTCATCGAAGAATACATTTCCGGACAGTCCCTGTCGGATCTGATCCGGGACCATGCTCTGACCACGGACACGATCACGAAGACCGCCGTCAACCTGTGCGAGATCATGGAGAAACTGCACGGTATGGATCCTCCCATCATTCACAGGGATATCAAGCCGTCCAACATCCTGGTCCTGCCCTACGGTCAAATCATCCTGCTCGATTTCAATGCAGCCAAGCAATATGATCCTTCCCGTCAGGCCGATACGGTTCTTCTGGGTACCCAGGGGTATGCTGCCCCGGAGCAATATGGATTCGGCTCGTCGTCGCCCCAGACCGATATCTACGCAACGGGCATCCTGCTCAAAGAACTCGCAGAATCTTTGCCTGCTCCCACCTATCGTTTCGATGCCGTGATCAAGCGCTGCACCCAGCTGGAGCCTTCCAGCCGTTATCGTTCCTTTTCGGAGCTCAAAGGGGATCTGCTTTCTCTCACTGCTGCAGCCGAACCTTCCTGCGCAAACCGCGGGCAGGAAGTCCATCCCGTGCGGAAGACGCCGGAGGCAGACAGCTTTCTCCCGCCCGGATACCGGACGAAAAACCTGTGGAAGATGGCGCTGGCATCCGTTTCCTATCTCTTGATCCTATGGCTGTGCCTGACTCTGGAGATCGAAAACACGACAGGCTCGGCACTTTGGGTGGAGCGCGTGTTCATCCTCGCCATCATACTGTCCATCATCGCAAGCTGCTTCAACTACCGGAACATCCAGCGTTTCGTCCCCCTTTGCGGCAGTCAGAACAGGCTGATCCACTACCTGGGCATCCTGCTGTTGGCCGCCGCCATGAGCTTCTTCCTCTTTATCATGATGTTTATCGTGGAAGACCTTTTTCACATGTTTTAATCAATATACCACAAATTCGTGAAAATTGTTACCACCTCAGCAGGGGCAACTTTAAAACCTTGCCCCATGCCTGTCTCAGATCTAAGTCAAAAGGGGCGACCGGTTCTCTGTGACTGTTCTGACATATTGATTCATTCTCCTTTTTTCGCGCAAAAAACGCGGAAACCGCAGCCTGTTCAGACTACGGTTTCCGCTTTGCTCAATGAAACTCTGTAACTGTCCCGTAGGGGATCTGCCTCAGTTGTTTTCGGTCATCCGTAAAATGTAGAACCCGTCGTCCAGAGCATCGATGATGATGTTGCCTCTGTCGTCTACGACGCAGTCCTCGGTGGTGGCATTCCGCGGTCCCGGGAACCCCGGGAAGTAGGATTCTTCCGGCTTTTTGTTCGGGTTCGGCGGGATGAAATAGGCCAGCTCTTTGATGTAGTACGGATCGCTGACGTCATACACCCGCAGGCCCGCATGGAAGTAGCAGCAATAGACTCTGTCCCCTCTCTGCTCCAGCCACGGTTTCCCGTCCATCGGCTCGTGGAGATTGTGCGGGCCGAAAGGTCCCGCGTTGACTCTCTGCATCACGTTGAAGTTCTCATACGGAAAGCCTTCCGGCACCTCCGGATACGGGAACTGGGCGATCAAAGTCGGTCTGGCCGGGTCGCTGACGTCCACCATGTGAATGTTGTTCATGGCCTGCGGCGCCAGCTTTTTGTCAGGCGGGAAGAACTGGAACCGTTCGCCCTCGTTGGTGACGACCACCAGATCTCTGCCCGGCAACGGCAGCGCCGTATGAGTTCTGGCTCCCGCCAGCTCGCTGCAGAAGGCAGGCATAAACCGCAGGTTGCCCAGACATCTCGGCCGGGTCATATCCTCCACGTCCAGCACGTAAAGGCCGTCTCCGCAGTAGCCCAGATAGGCTTTGCCGTCTCTGACAAATGGAGGGCCGTGCATCCAGCCTTTGTCCATGAAGGCCGGAACGTGAGGTGCGGTGTGATCCACTGTTCTCCCCGGACAGCCATCCACGAACTGCTCCGGAGACCACCAATTGCCCACTTCGACCGGGTTGGCCGGATCTTCAATGTCGATGATCCGGTAGATCATGCCCTCAAACCGTTCAGATTCACAGGACAGGTGGACATATCTGCCGCCGTTATACATGAAGCGGTGTACGCCGATGGAGTGGGGCACGCCGCAGTCCCAGTAGCCCAGGAACTTCGGATTCAGCGGATCCTCCTTCAGGCTGTAGATCCTGATACCCACTTCGCATTTCATATTTTTCAGCTCTGACTGTTCTACCAGGGCGTCTGGGCCGGAACCTGCACTCATGGCGCAGATCATCAGGTCGTCGGCGATCTGCAGCTTCGGCGTAGTGGTAGTCGGATATTCTTCCGGGTCCACCAGCTGGAGGTGCTTCACGAACTTCGGATGTTTCGGATCGGTCACATCGCTGATCATGACGCCGTTCTTGGTTCCGCCGAAGCAGGCGCCGTAGAGATAATACTTCCCTTCGGCCGTCTTGTAAAGCTGCATCTGGAACATGCCGCATTCGCCGTCTAAATTACAGAAGGACAGGACTTCCAGGTTCTTGATATAGCCCTCGTTGCCGGGTCCTTTTGCATAGAATTTTTCTGTCATCATTTCTCTCCTTTCCTCAATAGTACGATCTATCTGTAGTGCAATCTATCTGTTTTCATGATACGATCCGTTTACGAAACCTCTCCGCGGAAGCCGCCCTTGCCGGGCAGCCCGTTACCGCATGGTGATGTATCCGTTGTACTGGGTCATATTATCGCTTCTCGCGATATCCGACAGGAAGATGCTGGATACTCCATAGGATTTGGCCAGATATGGGAAGTCCTCGGTCTCAGCCCATTCCGGCTTGCGGATTTTGGCCTTGGCCTTTTCCACAGCCGCTTTCCATGCGCTCGGTCCTTCAAACCACATCTCTACCACTCTGTCAAACTCGCAGCCATTGGCCTCTTTGATCACCTTGCTGGACAGAATTCTGGTCGTCTCTTCGCACGCTGCAAAGGCCGGGATGAATTCTTCGCAGAGCCACCGGTCTCCGGCTTCTCCGGCGCCTTCCGGGTATTTTACGACCATCTGCCATCTGTAATTCGGGCCGTCCTCGATGGTGCGGCCTTCTCCCTTGTAATCTTCCTCCCACCATACAGGGACGAAAGCGAAGATGAACGGTACGGTACCCTTTGACGCATCCCCTTTGACGGCTCTGGCGTCGTCGCCTTCCATGTTCTCGCAGTCGAAGTCTTCGTCAGGAAGGTTGCCCTGCCACTTCAGCACGTCAGGCGGGAAATACTCAGTCAGGGCCTTGTGGTGGTCAAACATGGCGACGTTGTTCGGGTTTGCCAGCCAATAGTGCTCCGTCAGCTGCATTTTGACCGCGCCAAACCGTTCTCCGCCTTCTGGAACCGGCAACGCGCTGTAAAAGGCGTACTTGGACACGTAAGGCCCAAACTGGGAGATGCTGTCTGGAACATGGTACTTATACAGCCAGTTTTCCAGCTTTACCCTGTAATCTTCTTTGGCACAGTCGACGTAGATCAAGCTGCGCATAGGCTCAAAGCCCAGCATATTCTTTGTCATGATGCTCCTCCTTTATCTCTCCGGCTTGCTGGAAGAAATGAAGTCGATGTACGCCTGTTTTTTCTGCT
Source organism: uncultured Senimuribacter sp. (assembly GCA_964525085.1). Taxonomy (GTDB): domain Bacteria; phylum Bacillota; class Clostridia; order Peptostreptococcales; family Anaerovoracaceae; genus Senimuribacter. The sequence goes on along the minus strand of CAZGED010000028.1, from coordinate 4,554 downwards.
TGAAGGCGTCGGACTTCTTCCACTCCATCAGCTTGCCCTCGTTCTCTTTGATATCGTCGCAGTGAATAAATTTGCCGGACAGGGTGTCGTGGGCATGATGCTCTGTCTCAGGATCAAAGTGGAAGGAAACCTTTCCGTCGGCAACTCTGATCTCGCCCTCCAGTCCGCAGGCGCAGCATACGGCATGCATCGCGTCGTCGCTGAGATGGAATTCTCTGCAGTGGCAGTGCGGGCAGATGCCAGGATCGCCGATCCACTTAGCGTTTTCCATGTCTTTGGCGGCATTGGCCAGGTCGACGCCGATCTGATGGGATCTCTGCACTTTTTCGTCCTCCATGACGATGCACTTGGACCAGGAGAAGATTGCGGTATCTACGACCGTCCACGCAGGAGTCAGGGCCTGGTTGAAGAAGTCGCACTGGATTCTGGTGGACCAGTCCGAGCCGCCGACGCCGATGTAGGAGACGACTTTGTCCTTCAACATTCTCTGATCCGGGGCTTTGCCGCCGATCTCTTCCGCAATCTTGCTGCCGATGATAATCATGCCCTTGTCGTTTCTAGGCCCCATTCTGTCCATGATTGTGTGGAACAGGCCGGACGCGCCTTTTTCAAAGATTGGAATGGCCCATACGATGCCGTCCGCATCCATCATCTTGTCTCTGAGCCATTCAAAATCGTCTTTGATCGGACAAAGGCCGCCTTTGCCGCTCATCAGGCTCATGACGCAGGCTGTGCAGCCTGTGCAGTGCTCGATATGCAACTGGTTCAGATTGATAAACTCAATCTCTGCGCCGGCTTCCTTTGCACCCATCAGCGCTTCCTTGCACATCGCGTCGTTATTGCCGTTTTTACTTCCGCCGGAAATTCCTAAGATCTTCATATTAAACTCCTCCGTTGATTTTGATTGTGGTTTGATTTTTTTGGTTTTGATCGTAGTGTAAGATCGTTGATCTCGATGTGTGTTATTTTTCTGTCAATTAAAAGATACCAAAAAATCTCTCTGTCGTAAAATTCAAAAAACGCATGAGCCCATAACCTGAGGTTATGGGCTCATGTCAGCCGCTCTTGGCCGCTCACGGCGGCTCGCGGACACTTCAACGGGTTCTCTTTGATCTGTTATACGGATTTTTTCCTGATGTCTTTTGACATCCTTTGACAGCCTTCGATGTTTTTTGATGGCCTTTTGATTACCTCTGATCGTGGTATAGATCCTCGTACATTTTGTGATAGAGGTTGATGATGGGGTTCAGATTGTCCTTCCGCCAGGCCGCGACCAGCTTGACCTTGCCCAGCTCCTTGCTGCTGAAAAATTTCAGGTTGGGGCTCCTGGTCTCGATGGAATCGGCCCGGGTGATCAGAATCCCCTTCCCCATTTCGGCCAGCATGTTCATGTGATACAGATCCGGCGCCGTGACCTCCTCCGGCTGAAAGCCTTCCAGCAGACACAGCCTGCGAAATTCCTCCACGAGGATAAAGGATTCCCGCTCGTCGGGAACGATAATCTTCTCCCCTTCCAGATCTTTGATCTTCAGGGAGCGCTTCTTTGCCAGAGGGTGATATACGGGCACGGCAAAGCCCAGCTGCACCTGCTGAACCTCCTCGAAACGCACCTCTTTGACCAGGCGCGCTTCCTCTTCAAAGGTCACCACCATATCCGCCGTGCCGTCCTCCAGCCAGCCGCGAAGCTGACGGAAACCGCCTGCGATCTTGTCGATCTCAATCTTCGGGTAGTTCTCGTCGATGTTGTGCAACACCCTGGCCGTGATATCGTTGATGATCTGTCCGGCCAGAAGGCCGATGACCAGCTGGCCTTCCTCTCCCGACTCCGCCCGCCGGGCCTTCTCGATGACGCCGTCCAGAATCTCTTCCATCTTTTGAAATTCGCAGAGCATGACGGCTCCCGCCGGCGTCAGCTTCACCTGATTTCTCCGGCTGTCTCGGTAGAACAGCTTCATCCCGCACTGATCCTCCAGGGAGGCGATATTCTTTGACAGAGCCGGCTGAGAGATGTAAAGCTTTTCTGCCGCCCGCGTAAAATTCAGGCATTTTGCCGCTTCCATGAAGCAACGGGCCTTCGTATCGATAAACATAGACTACCTCTCTCACAAATTCCAGGCTATTTCAAAGCCCCACAGAAACACCAGATAAACGGCAGCGGAAAGAGCGATGTAGGGCACCATGGGGACGGTATCGCTCCGCTTCAGCTTTTTTCGGATCAAAAGCCAGATCAAATGGCCCGCGCTGAGCAAAGTGGTCAGCACAAAGACGGCCATGATCCCCACAAGTCCCATGACCAGTCCCAAGCTCGCGAACAGCTTGATGTCCCCGCCGCCCAGGGTCTCTCTGCGATAGGTCAGGCGGCCCAGCAGGGCGGTAAAGCCCATGACGCCGAAGCCAGCCAGTCCGCCGAACAGGCAGTCCCGCCAGCCGCTGTGAAAGGGCAGAAACCCCAGTGCGCTGACCGCCAGCAGGATCACCAGCTGATCCGGCACGATGCGGTACTTCAGATCGGCGATGGCCATTTCCAACAGCAGCCAAATGGCGCAAAGCGCCGCCACGGCGAACTGCCAGTCGTCCATGACCATCTTGATATTCAAAGCCACAAAGAGCATGGTAAAGATATACTTCCACGGGTAGCTCTTCACCCGCTGGGTATCTGGGTCCAAAAGCTCTTCGGACGGCTGCTCGCCATAGTCGCACAGCCATTTCGCCGGCATTTTATTAAAGCAATACACTGCGCCGTTTCCTGCCAGGACTCCTGCCAGAATGGCCGCCAGACATTTGACCAATATGATAAAAGTTTCCGTCACTCGTTTTCCCCTCTTTTAACTTTCTTTGTCCTCATGCTTCCCTTCGCACCTCATGCTTGCTTGCACTTTTCACGCTTATTTTCGCTTCTCACGCTTTCCTTCGCTTCCCATGCACTTTCACTTCTTTGCTCCTATTTTATCATGACTGGACCGGCGCCGCCACAGCTTTTCGTCTTCCGCGTATATTTTCTTTTGTTCTCAGCAAAATAACGCTAAGAAACTATGATACGTGAGGATACGACTATGAACGATCAGCATCAGGGCCTCGGCCTGTTCAAACTTACTTTCTTTGCCATCGGCACCACCCTGGCCAGCGGTGTCTTCAATATGTTCGGCGATATGGCCAAAAACGGGGCGGGAACTCTTGCCGTCCTCATCGGCTGGACCATCGCCGGGCTGGGTATGTACTCTCTGGCCATGTGCTTCAATCGGCTCAGCATCGTACGCCCCGAGCTGAAAAGCGGCATCTACGCCTACGCCCGGGAAGGATTCGGGGAATACATCGGCTTTAACTCCGCCTGGGGCTACTGGATCAGCGCCATTTTGTCCCAGGTGTCCTTCGCCACCCTTTTGTTCGCCGCCCTGGGCCATTTCTTTTCCGTCTTTGGCAACGGCAACAATCTGCTCTCTATTGCCGCCGCCTCCGCTCTGATCTGGGTCTTTACTTTGCTGATCATGGGCGGGGTTCAGGAAGCGGTGACCATCAACACTGTCATCGTCATCGCCAAGATCGTGCCGATCTTCGCGTTCCTGATCTTCGTCATCTTCCTGGGAGCCTTTGACGCAGACGTGTTTCTGGCCAATTTTCTGGGTCAGGACACCGGCCTGTCTCTGGGTAAGCAAGTGCTGGAAACCACCTACACCACGGTCTGGATCTTCACCGGCATCGAAGGAGCCGTCGTCATCTCCGGCCGGGCAAAGTCCACGGCCGTGGCGGGAAAGGCTACGGAGCTTTCGTTCCTGTTCCTTCTGATTTTATATGTGCTGATTTCCATTCTCAGCATGGGCGTCATGCCGCGGAGCCAGCTGGCGGGCCTGAAGGACCCCGCCATGGCGGCGCTGCTGGCCTCCATCGTAGGCCCCTGGGGCGCCGTACTGATCAACATCGGCGTCATCATTTCCATCGCCGGAGCCATGTTCTCCTACACCATTGTAACGGCGGACAGCGCCTACGCCCCGGCTCTGCAGGGCTGCTTTCCTCTCTTCCTGACCAAAGAAAACAGCCGCCGCGCGCCGGTGGGCGCTCTGGTTCTGACCGCGGCGATCATCCAGGTCCTGCTGATCATCGTCTACTTTCAGTCCTCCACCTACCAGGCGCTTTACACGCTGGCTACCAGCGCTATCATGATCCCCTTTGTCCTGTCAGCGCTGTACTGCCTGAAGACCTGTTTTGAAGACATTCGGTCAGGTCACAACAATGTCGGCTTCAAAAACTGGCTGATCTCCATCGTCGGCTCCGCCTACGGCTTCTATATGCTCTTCGCGACCGGCATTTCCAACATTATCATTTCCGCCCTGATGTTCGCGCCCGGTTTCCTGTTCTACGCCTGGAGCCGCATCCAGAACCACCAAAGGATCCTCGCCTCCAAAGCTGATATGGGCGCCTGCGTCGTCATTGCGGCCACGTTTCTGTTCGCTTTGATCTGGGGATAATCGGCGGGCGGGGCGGCGGGCGCGAACGTCTGGCGGCGGGCGCGAACGTCTGGCGGCGGGCGAACCCGCATTTTCGTACATTTGTCAATTG
>CAZGED010000027.1:0-14657 GCA_964525085.1 uncultured Senimuribacter sp. | reverse complement strand
GCACTGTCGCCGCAGTATCACTTGCACCGCACGCGGTACGCTACTTGCTCTTCAGCAGCTTTTCCATGTCGCCGATTTCGGAAAGCAGGCTCAGGATGATGACCCTGTCGTTCCATTCGATCACCGTGTCCCCGTTCGGAATGATGACCTGCTGCCCCCGGTGGATGGCAGCGATCAGCACGCCGTCCGGCAGATTCAGCTGGGACAGCGGCACGCCGATCATGGTCATATGGGAATGAGCCACGATTTCCATGATCTCCGCCTGTCCCTGGATCAGCACCGATGAGATGATCTTCTTGCTGCCCTGGATGAAGCGGAGAATGTTGCTGGCCGTGATGTCCAGAGGGTTCAGTACCATGTCCACGCCCATTCGCTCGATCAGGTCCTTGTAGCTTTCGTGGCTGACCTTGGAGATCACGTCATCGATGCCGTGCTGCTTCGCCGTCAGGGCCAGAAGCAGGTTCTCCTCGTCGTAGCCGGTAGCCGTGACGAAGGCGTCCATCTCGTTCATGTTTTCCTCCTCCAGCAGAGACAGATCCGTTCCGTCGCTGTGGAGCACCATGACGTTGGTCAGGTGGGTGGACAGATAGCGGCAGCGGTCCAGGTTCTTTTCCACCAGTTTGACGGCTGCACCGAACTCCGACAGCATCTCCGCCAGATAGAAGCCGGTCTTTCCTCCGCCGATGATCATGACCTTCTGCAGGTTGGTGTATTTGCCGTGTTCGTGGACCTGCTTGTTCAGGGCGATGATCGCATCCTTTTCACCTATGACGTACAGGAAGTCTCCCGGCTTGATGACGTCGTCACCGTGAGGGATGATGACCTTGCCGTTTCTGGAAATGGCCGCAATCAGCATGTTGGGCAGAACCTCCTTCACCTGGGGGATGGCCAGATGGACCAGAGACGGATACTTCTTTGACGGGAACTCGATCAGGGCGATCTTGCCGCTGGTGAAGATCCCGTTGCTCAGGGTGTACTTTTCCGCCAGATACTTGTAGATCTCCACGGTGATGGCCAGGTCCGGGTTGACGATGGAATCAATGCCCATGGTCTCCTTGATGAAGCCCAGCTGGTTCATGTGCTCCGGATCTCTGACCCGGGCGATGACCCGGCGGCAGCCCAGCTTTTTGGCAAAGGACGCAATGAGGATGTTGGCCTCGTCGTTGTCCGTAACCGCGAGGAGATAGTTAAACGTGTTGATGTCCGCGCTTTTCAGGACATTGATATCCCTGGCGTCCGCGTTTATGGTCAGAACGTCCAGCTGCTGAGACAGTTTGTTCAGGACGTTTTCGTTCTTATCTATGATCGTAATGGCGTAATCGCCGCCCAGCAAAGCCGCCGCCACGCGGTAACCCAGCTTTCCTGCACCTACAATTGCTACTTTCATCTCTGTGCCTTCTCTCTCATAACTTTTTCATACCCGTTTTCCCTCTTTTTTACCAAAGGCATACCCTATTCTAATTCAAACAGATTGATTTTGCAAGAGGTTTTGGTATAATGTTGTAAGAACCTTGATCGAGAAAGGAGGATCCCATGAAGATCCAACGATTTGTGGGCGGCAATCTGGCCGCCAACGGATATGTCATCTATCAAAGGGATGGCGGGTCCTGCTTCGTCATCGACCCCGGCTACAGCCCGAAAAAGTTTATCAGATACGTCAGGGAGCACCGGCTGAAGGCTTCCGGCATCCTGCTGACCCATCTCCATTACGACCATACGGACGGCGCGGAGGCGGTCAGCCAGGCGTTGGACTGTCCGATCCTGATGCACGAGGCGGACGCCTTTGTCTATCATGGACGGGTGGATACCCGCCTGCGCGACGGAGATCTTTTGAATCTGGACGGCGAGACCCTGCGCGTCATCCATACACCGGGCCACACCAAAGGCGGCATCTGCATCATGGCGGAGAAGAGCCGGGTGTGCTTCACCGGCGATACCCTCTTTGACACAGATCTGGGAAGAAGCGATCTGGAGGGCGGCAGTGAAGACGATATGAGAGACACGGTCTGCCGGATCCTGGACCGCTGGGAAAACGACATCGTCATCTATCCCGGCCACGATGACGGTTGCACGATGAAAAAGGTCCGTCAGTACAACACGGAATTTTTGGCGCTGCTTGCGGGAAGGGAGCGGTAGAAGGCTATGGAAGAAAAGAGCATCAGGAAGAACATCAAAATGATCGCCCTGGATCTGGACGGAACCACCCTCAACAGCCGAAAGGAGATCACGCCGAGGACGGTAGAGTCCTTTCGCCGCGCCATGGAGCAGGGGATCCACATCGTGGTGTCCACCGGCAGGACCTTTCACTCGTTGCCGAAGCAGATCTTTGAGATCCAGGGCCTGGAATACGTGATCACCTCCAACGGAGCCCACATCACCCGTCTGGCGGACCGGCAGAAGATCTACGAGAACAACATCGGGCCGGAGGCTGTGCTGAAGGTGGTCGATCGGATCCGAGACCGAGGCATGTCCATCGAGATCTTCGCCGAAGGCTGGGCGTACATCGACCAGGAGGAGTTTGACGATGTGGCCGCCCATGGTTCAGACTACAGGGACGCAGAATACATTCTGACCACCAGAAATCCTGTTCCCCGGATCTGCGATTATATGGCGGAGCACAGGGACCAGATCGAGAATATCAGCCTCAACTTCCGGCATATGGAGGAGAAGCAGCGCTGGGTGGAGGAACTCTCCCTGCTTCCGGACATTACGGTGACTTCTTCCTTCCGGCATAACCTGGAGATCGGCGGCGTGGATACCAGCAAGGCCAGCGCGCTGGCCTTCCTCATGGACCGCCTTGGCGTCGGCGCGTCGGAGCTGATGGCCTGCGGGGACAGCCTCAACGACCAGAGGATGCTGCAGTTGGCCGGCGTAGGCGTAGCGGTGGCGAACGCCTCCGCGGAGATCAAAGAGACGGCGGACTTTGTCACCGCGTCCAACGATGAGGACGGCGTGGCAAAGGCGATTGAAAAGCTGGCCCTGCGGCCTGCGGCGGGAAGCCGGCGGTAGGAAATGTGAACAAAAGGCAAAGCGATCGGGCGCAAGGAAGAATTTTAAAAAGACAGGCCTGCGGGGGTTCTGGACGGACCCCCGCAGATCTGTTTTTTTGTGGTGTTTTTCACAGAATTTACAAAAATAGGTTGACAAAACTTCCAATATATAGTAGCGTAAGGAAAGGATGTGAGAGCAAGTTATTTACAATGCTGTATTGAAGAGGGGAGAGTTACAGTAAAAACCATGACAGTAAGAACTATGAGTGACAGAAATGAGAAAAACGACCGGATCAAGCTGGGTCAGTGCGGCGAAGACTTTGCCGTCCGGCTCCTGAAGCTGGACGGCTATGAGATCCTGGACCGGAATTTCAGATGCGAAGCCGGAGAGATCGACATCATCGCAGTGCGCTGCCGGCACCTGGTCTTCACCGAGGTGAAGACCAGGCGGACGGCCGCCTTCGGCCGGCCGTCCGAGGCGGTGGACCGCCGCAAGCAGCGCCGCATCAAACAGGCGGCAGCCTGCTGGCTCCGGGAGAGAGCCAGCGGAGGCTACCGATCCTATTCGTTTCAGGTTGTGGAGATCATGGTCAATCAGATCGACCATGCGTTTTAAAAAGGGGGAATCATTTATGTTGTCTAAAACCTGTTCCGCGTTTCTGCGCGGCGTAGAAGCGTTTCCTGTATGGGTGGAAACCGATATTTCCCGGGGAATGCCCACCTTTAATATCGTAGGCCAGGCGGACACCACCATCAAGGAAGCCAGGGAGCGGATACGGCCGGCCCTGATCAACAGCGGATTGGAATATCCCTACAGCCGGATCACCATCAACATGTCGCCGGCAGGAGTGCGGAAGAGAGGTAGTCACTTCGACCTGCCCATCGCCGTGGGAATCATGGCCTCCTCCGGCCAGATCCCGCCGGGAAAGCAGGAGGAATACTGCTTCCTGGGTGAGCTGTCCCTGGACGGCTCACTGGCCAGGACCGACGGGATTCTGCCTATGGTCATAGCTATGAGGCGGTGCGGCTTTCAGAAGATTATTCTGCCGGCGGCCAACCGTCAGGAGGCCATGCTGGCGGCCGGCGTGGAGGTCTATCCGGCGGAGCATCTGAGCCAGATCGCGGAGCATCTGCGGGGCGGCCGCCGGTTAAAGCCGGCGCCGTCAGATGTCCGGGCGGTTATGGCCGCGGCTGTGAACACGTCTGTGGACGCAGGCGTAAACCCGGCTGTGAACACGGTCATAAATGCGGCCGCGAGCACCGATGCAGGGACGCCGGCCGGAGTGGAAAGTGCTGGAAACGGCGGCGCAGGAAAAGGAATCGAGGGCAGAAAAGACCTCATAACGGGGATCAGAACGGAAGCCGGGAGGAAGATCGGCAGCAGGCTGGATTACGCCGACGTAAAGGGGCAGGAGACCGCGAAGCGGGCTCTCATGATCGCCGCCGCAGGCGGCCACGGGCTCCTGATGATGGGAAGTCCGTCTACCGGGAAGACCATGCTGGCTGAACGGCTGGTCACCATCATGCCGGAGATGACCTTTGACGAAATCGTAGAGACCACCGCGGTCTACTCCGTGGCGGGACTGCTGACCGAGGAAGAACCGGTGATCCTACAGAGGCCGTTTCGCCGGCCTCATCACAAGATCACGCCGGCAGGGCTGCTGGGCGGTGGAACCACACCGAGACCGGGAGAGATCACCCTGGCCAACAAAGGCGTTTTGTTTCTGGACGAAATCGGGGAGTTTGATGGAGGACTCATCGATGCGCTGAGAACGCCTCTGGAACGGAAATCCATTTCCCTGATCCGGCGGGGAATACCGCATCTGTTCCCCGCCGATTTCATGCTGGTGGCGGCTAGCAATCCGTGCAAATGCGGATATTACGGAGATCCGCAGCATGCCTGCAGCTGCACGGACAGAGAGGTGGAGCGGTATCAGAAAAAGCTGTCCGGCCCCATCATGGACCGGATCGACATGCACATCTGCCTTCAGCCCGTAAACTACGAGGATCTGGAAGGCGGAGAGGCCATGTCCTCCGCCCAGATGGCGGAGCGCATTGAGGCGGCCCGCCGTGTCCAGGCGGAACGGTATCGGGGAAAGGGAATCCGCCTCAACCATCAGCTGAACGACAGGCTGATCGAGACATTTTGCCCGCTGGACGGAGAAAAAGGCCGGATGGCGGCGCAGGCCTATGAGCGGCTCAGGCTGAACCCGCGGACGTTGATGAAGGTTCGCAAGGTGGCCAGGACCATTGCCGATCTGGACGAGAGCGAAGAGGTAAAAGCCGAGCACCTGTCGGAGGCCATGGCCTACAGGGGAGAGCGGTAACAGAATAGCGATTGGAGAATAGCCATTGAAAATAACGATTGAAAAAATAAAGATTGGAAAATAGAGATTGGAAAGGAGACGAAATCGGTGAAAGGCAGGATTACAAGAGAAGACAGCGGTTTTCCCCGGGTATTGAAGGAATTTATGCCTGAGGTTAAGGAGATTTATTTTGACGGAGATCTGTCCCTTCTGGAAACCCGGTCTGTGGCCGTGGTGGGCAGCAGACGGTGCACCGCTTACGGCAGGACTGTGGCCAAGGCAATCGGCCGGAGGATGGCGGAAAACCAAGTGACCGTGGTCAGCGGCCTGGCCAGAGGCATCGACACGGCGGGACATCTGGGAGCCCTGGAAGCGGGCGGTAAGGCCATCGCCGTCCTGGGCAGCGGCACGGACTACTATTATCCGTCGGAGAACCGCGGGCTGCAGCAGCAGATCGCCAGAGAGGGCCTTCTGCTGTCGGAGCATCCGCCGGCGTATTGCCCAAGGCCTTATGACTTTCCCAAGCGGAACCGGGTCATTGCCGCGGCGGCGGAGAGCCTGGTGGTCGTGGAGGCGGGAAACAGGAGCGGCGCTTTGATCACGGCGGAGTGCGCGGAAGAGATGGGAAAGAACGTCTACGCCGTTCCGGGGAACATTACCAGCATCTACAGCTTCGGGGCCAACAAGCTGATACGGGAAAACGTGACGCCTCTGATTTTGATCGACGATCTGCTCATCGATATGGGCATTGCGCCGGACGCGGCAGAGGCGGCCGCGGCGGGACTGGGCGGAGATGAAAAGAGAATCTTCGACGTGGTCAGCGCCGGCGGCGAAGTGACGGTAGATGAAATTCATCACAAAACCAACATGAAACCGTCGGAAATCAATGGTATAATCTCTATCCTGGAGATGAAAGGACTCATTTTTTCCTCAATGGGGAAAATTTTTGTTGCAAAATTCTGATAAGAATACTATAATGCTCTATTGAAACATGGTAAAAATATGACGAGAAAGTAGCATGACAAAAACGAAAGAGTGCGGGAGGAAAAATGGCAACTGCGAAAAAAACAGCAACTGCAAAGAAAACACTAGTCATCGTCGAGTCGCCTTCCAAGGCTAAGACGATTGGAAAATACCTGGGATCCGGCTACAAGGTCATCGCATCGGTAGGACATGTGAGAGACCTGCCCAAGAGCAAGCTGGGCATCGACATCGAGAACGACTTTGAGCCGCAGTACATCCCGATTAGGGGCAAGGGGGACATCATCAAGGAACTGCGGAAAGAGGCGAAGAAGGCGTCGAAGATCTATCTGGCTACTGACCCGGATCGGGAAGGCGAGGCCATATCCTGGCATCTGGCTTTTCTGCTGGGCATCGACCCTCAGACGCCGTGCCGGATCGAGTTTAACGAGATCACCAAGGCTACCATCAAGGAGGCCGTCAAGCATCCAAGGCAGATCGACCTGAACCTGGTGGACGCCCAGCAGGCCAGACGCGTGCTGGACCGGCTGGTAGGCTATCAGATCAGTCCTCTGCTCTGGCGCAAGGTGAGAAAGGGGCTGTCGGCGGGAAGAGTCCAGTCGGCGGCGCTGAAGATCATCTGCGACAGGGAGAATGAAATCCGGAACTTTGACCCGAAGGAATACTGGACCATCACAGCCGAGTTTGACAAGGGCAAAGGCTTTTCTGCCCGGCTGGCGGAATACAACAAGAAGAAGCTGGTGGTAGAAAACAAGGAGCAGAGCGACGCCATCTTGGCGGACTTGAAGGCGGGCGTCTATCAGGTCACGGCCCTGAACCGGAAGGAGCGGATGAAGAAGCCTTACGCGCCGTTTACTACCAGCAGCATGCAGCAGGAGGCGTCCACCCGGCTAGGCTTCAACACGAAGAAGACCATGATGGTGGCCCAGCAGCTGTACGAAGGGGTAGAGATCAAAGGCCACGGCACGGTAGGTCTGATCACCTATCTGAGAACGGACTCCGTGCGCATCTCCGCCGAGGCGAGAGCGGCGGCGGCGGCGTTCATCGGAAACCGCTACGGCCAGGCCTATCTGGCAAACAATTTCTTTTCCAATAAGAAAAAAGATATACAAGATGCCCACGAGGCTATCCGTCCCAGCAACGTCGCCCTGGAACCGGAGGACATCAAAGGGTCTCTGTCCGGCGATCAATACAAGCTGTACCGTCTGATCTGGTGCCGGTTTATGGCAAGCCAAATGGCCGCCGCCAGATTTGACAACCTGCAGGTGGAGATCGAAAACGGCGGTTATACCTTTAAGACCACGGGCAGCAAACTGCTCTTCGACGGCTATCAAAGGGTATATAAGACCGGCAGCGAAGAGGATAAAGACAAGGTCCTGCCGGCCATGGAAAAGGGCGAGATCCTGACTGCGAAAAGGGCCTTCGGCGAGCAGAACTTTACCCAGCCGCCGTCCCGGTATACCGAGGCCAGCCTGGTGAAAGAGCTGGAAGAGAAGGACATCGGAAGGCCCAGCACCTATGCGCCGATCGTCGCAACCCTTTCTGAGCGGAAATACGTCAAACGGGAGAAGAAGACCCTGGTGCCTACGGAACTGGGCTTCCTGGTTACGGGCCTGATGGAGGAATACTTCCACGAGATCGTGGATGTGAACTTTACGGCTGCCATGGAAGACCAGCTGGATGACGTGGAGATCAACAAGCTGGGGTGGAAAAAGGTCATCCGGGATTTTTACGGACCTTTCAAAAAAGAACTGGAAGAGGCGGACAAAGCCATCGAGAAGGTGCAGATCGAGGACCAGCCTACGGGCGAATCCTGTGAGCTCTGCGGCAAGCCTATGGTCCTGAAGATGGGACGGTTCGGAGAGTTCATCGCATGCAGTGGCTATCCCGCATGCAAGAATACCAAACCGGTGGTCAAATCGACCGGCGTGCCATGTCCGAAGTGCGGACGGGACATCGTGGTCCGGAGGAGCAAGCGCGGCAAGCTGTTCTACGGCTGCAGCGGCTATCCGGAATGTGACCAGTCCTACTGGTACAGACCCGTGGAAAAGAAATGTCCGAAATGCGGCGCTCTGCTGGTAGAGAAGAAGACAAGGACCGGCAGCCTGTCGTGCTCCAACGGGGACTGCGGCTATAGAGAATGATGAAAGTAGATGAATGGAGGTAACGAGATTATGACAACATTTCACGCAACGACGATCTGCGCAGTGCGAAGAGGACCTGAGGATATCGCCATCGGCGGTGACGGACAGGTGACCATGGGCGAAACGGCCATCATGAAGAACGGCGCCAGAAAAGTCAAGAAGATCTTTCACGGGCGGGTCCTGACCGGTTTTGCCGGAAGCGTAGCGGACGCCTTTGCCCTGACGGAAAAGTTTGAGAAGAAGCTGGAGGAGCAAGGCGGCAACCTGAAGCGGGCGGCGGTGGATCTGGCCCAGCTGTGGCGCAGCGATAAGGGCATGCGCAGCCTGGAAGCCTTGATGATCGTGGCGGATCGGGACAATCTGCTGGTGGTCAGCGGTAACGGCGAGGTCATCGTGCCGGATCAGGATTTTATCGCCATCGGCTCCGGCGGCAATTACGCCTATTCGGCGGCCAACGCTTTGTTCAATCACACGGAGATGAGTGCGGAGGAGATCGTCAGAGAATCTCTTCGGATCGCGTCTTCGATCTGCGTATATACCAATGATCACATCACGGTGGAAAAACTGTAAAGGGGGAATGAGAAATGGCAGGTAAGATTCAGAGTATGACGCCGAAGGAAATCGTGGCGGAGCTTGATAAGTATATCATCGGACAGGATGACGCAAAGAAGTCCGTTGCCATCGCCTTGAGAAACCGGTACAGGAGAAGTCTGCTTTCTGATGAAATGCGGGAGGAGATCACGCCGAAGAACATTTTGATGATGGGACCTACCGGCTGTGGCAAGACGGAGATCGCCAGAAGGCTGGCAAAGCTGATGGAGGCGCCTTTCGTCAAGGTGGAGGCTACCAAGTTCACCGAGGTGGGCTACGTCGGCAGAGACGTGGATTCCATGATTCGGGATCTGGTGGAGGCGTCCATCCGCATTACCAAGCAGTCCAAACTGAAGGAAAAGTACGATATCGCCGATGGCATCGCAGAGGAGAAGATCATCGAGGCCATCATTCCGGGCAGCAAGAAAAAGTCCCAGGGCAACAAACCGAAAAGTCCTTTCGATTTTCTCATGAACAGCGGCGGTTATCCGAGTCAAAAACAGATCTATGAGGAGAGCAAGGCCAGGGAAGCAGAGAGCCAGCCGGAGGACAGAGATGTACAAATGGCGCGGGAGCAGGTGCGCCAGCAGCTGCGGGACGGCCTTCTGGAGGAGCAGTTTGTGGAGATCGAGGTCACGGATGTGCCAAAGGGCAACCAGCTGGACATGAGCAACGAAGGCATGAGCATCGCCATAGGCAACATCTTCGGAGACATGATGCCGCCGAAGACGAAGACCAAGCGGGTCAGAGTCAAGGAGGCCAGGAAGATCCTGAGAGAGCAGGAGGCACAGAACCTGCTGGATATGGACCAGGTTACGGACGAAGCGCTGGAAAACGCCGAGCAGAACGGCATCATCTTTATCGACGAGATCGATAAGATCGCTTCCAGCTCCAGCTACCACAGCGGTGCGGACGTGTCCAGAGAGGGCGTGCAGAGGGACATCCTGCCTATCGTAGAGGGCAGCGTCGTCAATACCAAATACGGACCGGTAAAGACAGACCATGTTCTGTTCATCGGCGCCGGCGCGTTCCATACGGCCAAGCCGACAGACCTGATACCGGAGCTGCAGGGCCGCTTCCCGATCCGAGTGGAGCTGGAAAACCTGACCAAGGAATCCTTCGTACAAATTTTGACAGTTCCGGAAAATGCGATCATCAAACAGCACAAGGCTTTGCTGGAAACGGAAGGAATAAAAGTAGAATTTACGGAAGATGCTATTGACGAAATCGCAACAATGGCGTATCTTATGAATGAGCAGACGGAAAATATCGGTGCGAGACGTCTGCATACGATCCTGGAGAAGCTACTGGAAGATATTTCTTTCAACATCCCGGAAATGGATGAGGAACAGATCACCATTGACCGGGACTACGTCCAGAGTAAATTTATGGAAACGATCCATAAAGATGATGTGGATCGGTATATCCTGTAAGTGTGATAGAAAAGTTGAGGTAAGACATGAGCGAGAAATTATTAACAAGAATCAGAAAACTGAACTGGATGCTTTCCGAAAGTACGGCAGGGTACGTTTCCTTTGATGAACTGTGCAACGTCATGGGTGAAATGCTGGACTCCAATATCTATATCCTGAACAGGAAGGGAAAGGTGCTGGCGGCCAAGTACGCGGCCGGTGAAGAGGCGCCGCTGACCTGCGACGAGGAGACGGGAAAAGCCATCCTGCCGTCCCCGTATAACGACAGATTCCTGAAGGTCAAAGAGACCATGGTGAACCTGACCTATGACAGCATTAAGGAGTTCTACGGCGATGCGTACACGCTGGCCAGCAAGTATCACGTCATCGTGCCGATCATCTTCGGCGGCAACAGAATCGCGACGCTGATCCTGGCAAGACCGGACAAGGCCTATGACGATGAGGACATCGCCATCTGCGAATATGGCGCTACGGTCGTGGGAATCGAAGTGGCGCGGGGTATCGCCATGGACGAGGAAGAGGAAAACCGGATGCGGGAAGCAGTGGAAATGGCGCTTTCGACTTTGTCTTACTCCGAAATGGATGCGGTTACGAAGATCTTCGCAGAGCTGAAGGGCAGCGAGGGACTTCTGGTTGCCAGCAAGATCGCCGACAAGAGCGGCATCACCCGTTCTGTCATCGTCAACGCGCTGAGAAAGCTGGAAAGCGCCGGGGTCATCGAATCCAGATCCCTGGGCATGAAGGGCACCCGCATCAAGATCACCAACGATTACCTCCGCGAGGGCATCAAGATCTTCGAGATGTAGCGGACAGGGCTTTCATGCCGGAAAGCGGGCATTTTCATAAAACCCTGACGGACACCCTTTGATCGTATCAAAACCCTCCGCTGCGGCATAGACTGTGGCAGGAGGTTTTTTTATGGTCAGAAACAGGAGCGGCGGAGCAGGCGGGCACGTCAAAAAAATCACGATTTCAGCCGGGTTGTTTTTTTTAGGAGTCATTTGCCTTTTGATTGGATTAAAATGGCAGATTGGGCCAAATATCGACGCTGTGAGCAAGCTGAAGGCCAGGGGTGTGGTCGGCCAGATCATCCATGAAACGGTCAGCGAGGGATTTTCCGCCGAGGACTATGGGGACAGTCTGTTCAAGGTGGAGAAGAGCAGCGACGGCAGGATCCGGAGCGTGCAGGCCAATACGCCGGTGATCAACGAGCTGGTGGCCGGGCTGGCGGATACGCTTCAGAAAAAATACGACGAGATGGAGCCCTCTGAGGTCCGGCTCAATTACGGAACCCTGATGGGGAGCAAGCTGCTGTCGCAGACCGACCTGGGTATGAATATCAAGATCCTGCCCATGGCCGTAACCCGCTGCGACTTTGAGACGGCCTTTGAAACCCAGGGCATCAACCAGACCAAGTACAAGGTGTATGTCACTATGGAGAGCAGCGTCCGGGTGCTGGAGCCCTTCTCCGCGGAGAGCTTCAAGATCGAAAACAAAATGCTGATCTGCGAGGTGGTCATCGTAGGTGATGTGCCTGACAGCTATGTCAATGTGCCGCAGGAAGATATTTTGGATGTTACTTAAGAGGTTTTTGTGGTATACTAGAGCCATGCTTAGATTTAACGAGAACAATGAGATCATAACAGAAGAGAGCTACAGGGCGATCCTGGTCGGCCTGCAGCGGAGAGAAGACATATCCTATTCCATGGAGGAGCTGGCGGGACTGGCGGAAGCGGCCCGCGCCCAGGTCCTGGGAAAGGTGATACAGACCCTGGAAAAGCCCAATACGGCAACCTGGATCGGAAAGGGAAAGGTCGAAGAGGTGGCAGAGCTGGTCCGGAATATGGAGGCGGACGTGGTCATCTTCAACGACGAGCTCAGTGGTATGCAGTTGCGCAATCTGGAGGATGCCATCGGCGTGCGGGTCATCGACAGGACGATTCTGATCCTGGATATCTTCGCGGAGCGCGCGGATTCCAGAGAGGGCAAGCTGCAAGTAGAACTTGCCCAGCTGAAATACCGGTTGCCGAGGCTGACCGGTTTCGGCAAAGCCCTGTCCCGCCTGGGCGGCGGCATCGGCACCAGAGGTCCCGGTGAGAAAAAGCTGGAAACGGACCGCAGGCACATCGAGCGGCGGATGGACGACATCAAAGCGGAGCTTTGCGATCTGGTCCGCACCAGAGATGTCCAGCGTTCCCGCAGGGAGAAGAGCGGTATTCCTGTGGCTGCCTTGGTAGGCTACACCAACTCGGGAAAGTCCGCCCTGATGAACCGGCTTCTGTCCATGGCCGACAAGGAAGAGAAGTCGGTCCGGGAGAAGGACATGCTCTTCGCCACCTTGGACGCCCAGAGCCGCAGCGTGACGCTGGCGGACAATCAGACGTTCATCCTGGTGGATACGGTGGGCTTCGTCAGCAGGCTGCCCCACAGCCTGATTGAGGCGTTCAAGGCGACGCTGGAGGAGGTGCTACACGCTGATCTTCTGCTCCACGTGGTGGACGCTTCGTACGGAGAGAACGAATTCCATATTGCCGTAACCGACCGGGTCCTGGGCGAGATCGGCGCCGGTGGAAAGGAAAAGCTGATGGTCTACAACAAAATGGACCTGAATCCGGATTTCCAGCCGCCATATACCGAGACGCCGGGTTTCTTTGTGTCGGCCAAAGAGGGAAGCGGCATGGAGGACCTGCTGGAAGCCATTAGAGCCTGTCTCTTTTCAGATGTGATCGGCGCCAGGCTTTTGATTCCGTATACCAGGGGGGATTTGTCCTCTTATCTGTGTGAAAAGGCCGCGGTCCGTTCCATGGAATATCTGGAAAGCGGGACCCTGTTTGACGTGGATCTGAAGCAGGAAGATTATCAGAGGTTGAAAGAATATGAAGTTATATAGCACGGTCGCCAGGGAAGCCAGCGACGAACAGATCATTGAAAAATCCAGATTTATCGCCTATGTGAAGCCGGTGGCTTCCAGGGAAGAAGCGGACGCCTTTATCGCTTCCGTCAGAAAGAAGCACAAGGACGCCACCCACAATGTTCCCGCCATGGTCATTGGGGACCGGTTTCAGCTGCAGTGGGCCAGCGACGACGGGGAACCTCAGGGGACCGGCGGCGCGCCCATGGTGCAGATGCTGGTCCAGGAAGGAATCACCAATGTCTGCGTAGTGGTCACCCGCTATTTCGGCGGCATCAAGCTGGGAACCGGCGGGCTGGTGCGGGCTTATACCGGCAGCGCCAAGCTGGGGCTGGCAGCGGCCGGCATCTGTGACGTGGTGGAGATGCAGACCATGACCTGCCGGGTGGATTACGCTGTTTTTAATAAAATACAAAATTTCTTCTTTACTTTTGAGACAAAGTTTGATAATATAATCTATGCTGATGCGGTCACGTTCGATGCAGTCGTAGACCCGTCCCATGCGGGAGCATGGAAGGATGTGGTCACGGGATTGTCCGGCGGCAGAGCGGAGATTCTTAGTGAACAGATCAGCCCACAGAAGATTGAAAAAACGATTTAAAAAAGTTGTTGACAAGATCGAAAAGGTGTGGTAACATAATTATCGGTTCGCTTTTGAAGACTTTTGAACGAATGTGAATGTCGAAAAAAGAAAAAAAGTGCTTGACAAATATGAACTAAGAGAGTATAATTCATAACTGTGCCAAGCAATTATGAACCGAGCGCTTCGGGCGTTTAGCTCAGCTGGGAGAGCACCTGCCTTACAAGCAGGGGGTCATAGGTTCGAGCCCTATAACGCCCACCACTGCTTAGAATATGGCATGGTGTGCAGCGAAGTGAGAAGCAATGCGGCCTGGTAGTTCAGTTGGTTAGAATGCCAGCCTGTCACGCTGGAGGTCGACGGTTCGAGCCCGTTCCAGGTCGCCAATTTTATGACGAATATGCTGGTGTGGCTCAACGGTAGAGCAGCTGATTTGTAATCAGCAGGTTGGGGGTTCGATTCCCTCCACCAGCTCCAACAACAATTTGAATGGCGATTGCGCCAATTCATCAAATAACATGACAAGTTTAAAAAATGATGTCGAGGGATTCCCGAGTGGCCAAAGGGGGCGGACTGTAAATCCGTTAGCTGAGCTTTCGATGGTTCGAATCCATCTCCCTCGACCAATTTAATAAATTAATAATATGGATGTTAAATACATTAAGATGCGGAAGTGGCTCAGGGGTAGAGCATCGCCTTGCCAAGGCGAGGGTCGCGAGTT
>CAZGED010000026.1:0-14688 GCA_964525085.1 uncultured Senimuribacter sp. | reverse complement strand
TGCTGGAGGGTATTTTGTTCGGCACATCAAAGGGCGGCTTTACCGGAGCTGTGGACAGGGCAGGACTCTTTGAGCAGGCCAACGGCGGAACCCTTTTGCTGGACGAGATCAGCGCCATGCCGTATGAGCTGCAGAGCAAGCTGCTGCGGGTGCTGCAGGAGGATTACATCCGCCGGGTAGGAGGCACCGAGGATATCCCGATCGACGTGCGGATCATCGCCACGGTGAACGAACCGCCGGAAAAGCTGATCGCGGAAGGGCTGCTTCGAAAGGATCTGTACTACAGGCTCAACGTGGTAAGCCTGGTGATCCCGCCGCTGCGCAGCCGTCTGGACGATATCCCGGCTCTGGCTTCCAAATTTCTGGAAAAGCATAACGAGCGGTTTGGAAAGGCGGTCTGGATGCTGTCCGACGATGCCGTGCGCAGACTCCGGGAGTACGATTACCCGGGCAATGCGCGGGAGCTGGAGAACATCATCATGCAATCCGTGGCCATGGCCAGCCCGACAGAGCACGTGCTGACCGAGAAGATGCTGCAGATGCCCATGCAGATTCGGGCCATCGGCGCGGACGTGGAGAAATGGGACCGCAAAGGGCCGCTGGATGAATACCTTGCCAACCTGGAGGAGGAGATCATCCGGGAAGTGATGATCACAGAGGGCGGCAATATATCCAGGACGGCGGCTGTTTTGAAGATCAAAAGGCAGACGCTGCAGCACAAATTGAAGAAATATGGGATCAAAGGGTAACTTATGCAAAAAAAATTGCATACAAGATGCAAAAAAAATTGCACATCGCCCGCGAAGAAATTCTGGATTTTAAATGGAATATCCGGAATTTTGTAAAAATTAGTGGTTTTTGCTCAAAAAATGAGCGAAAACCACTGTTTTTTTTCATAAAAAAGACCAAATATGGGTATTCTGTATACATAAAAATGTTTGGCACGCTTGTTGCTTTATATATAGGTATCGCGGGAACGTCCCGCAAGGATCCAAACGATTTATTAGTTAATGCTAATTTATTAAGTAAAAGGAGAGTAAAAGCAAATGAAAAATGTAAAAGTAATTATTTGGGGACTTGGCGCTATGGGCGGCGGCATGGCCGATATGATTTTGACGAAAAAAGGGATTGACATTGTAGGCGTTGCCGGCAGAGGCAAGAAGATTGGCACCTCCATGTATGACTACATCAAGACGGAGAGAGGCGACAGAGAGGATGTGATCATCCAGGCTGCGGAAGACATCATCAAGCCGGGTGCTGCCGACATCGTTCTGCTGTGCACAGACTCTTTCACAAAGAACGCATTCCCGAGACTGAAGTTCATCATGGAGCAGGGCATCAACGTGATCACTTCCGCAGAGGAAATGTCCTATCCTGCCGCAAAGGAGCCGGAGCTGGCTGCTGAACTGGACAAGATCGCAAAGGAAAACGGCGTATCCTGCTTAGGTACCGGCATCAACCCGGGCCACATCATGGACCTGCTGGTTTTGGTCATGACCGGTTGCATGGTAGACGTGGAGCACATCCTGTCCAGAAGAGTGAACTCCCTGTCCCCGTTCGGACCTGCTGTTATGGAAGAACAGGGCATCGGCATCAGCGTAGAGGAATTCCAGAAGAGAAAAGAAAACCATACGATGGCCGGACACGTTGGATTTGCTGAATCCGTCGGCATGATGGCAGAAGGTCTCGGCCTGAAAGTCGAGAAGTTTGCGCAGGACATGAACCCGATTACAACGGATGTTGACAGAAAATCCCCTTATGGATTTGCTGCTGCCGGTTCCTGCGCAGGCGTTGCCATGGAAGCGGACGCGACCTTGAGCAACGGCATGGAAATCAGAATGGAGCATCCACAGCAGATCGAGCCTGAACAGGTTGGCGTTCAGACCGGCGACTATGTCATCATCAAAGGAACTCCTGCCGTCAACATGGTGAACAGCCCTGAGGTAGAAGGCGGCCTGGGAACCATCGCAATGTGCGTCAACATGATCCCGCAGGTCATCAACGCGGAACCTGGTCTGCACACCATGATCACGCTGCCGATCCCACGGGCTCTGATGGGCGACGTAAGAGATCGGATCAATCCGGACAAGAAGATCGTGAAATAGTTTGAAATAGTTTTTGAAACAAAACGAAGAAATTAAAGCAAAAGACTCGGGGCACGCTTAGGAATAAGGGTGCCCTGGCAATCTACGCCGGGTTTTGCGGTACGGCCGCGCCACGGCAGACATTTGGAGGTAATGAGTAGAAATGGCGAAAAAAGGCGATTGGGTTCGCATCCACTCTGTGGTCCTGAAGGCAGAGGAGAGAACCGCTAAGATTCCTGCGGATACCCAGAAATGTGATCTGGAAATGTGGACAAAGGGAGAACTGCAGGAAGACGCAGAGATCGGTGATGTTGTCACCGTAAAGACTGCGGCGAACCGTTTGGAAACGGGTACGTTGATCGAAGTGGGCCCGTACTATACACACAGCTATGGTACCTTTGTTCCTGAGATCATCGAGATCGACAAACAGCTGAGAGGGATCATGTTCGGAGGTGATAAATAATGGCACTGGCAAAAGATTACGATTCCGTCATGGGAAGATCCAACGAGATCATGAAAAAAGCACTGGGACTGGACTACGATGAGTTTGAATCCGGTTCCGTCGCGTTCGACTACGAGGCCCTGATGAAATCCACCGGATACACGCTGGAGGAGGTTGCGAAGATCCAGGCAAGAACGGCTGTCGGCAATACGCCGCTGATCGAGCTGAGAAACCTGACCGCGCTGTCCAGAAAGTACGCCGAACCGGGCAAGGGAGCGAGGATCTTTGCCAAGGACGAAGCAGCGAACGCTTCCGGTTCCTTTAAGGCAAGAAGAGCTGCCTGTGCGGTAGCCCACGCCAAAAAGTTAGGCTACAAGGGCGTTATTGCTGCGACTTCCGGCAACTATGGCGCTGCGGTGGCTTCCCAGGCTGCCATGCAGGGTCTGGAATGTATCATCGTGCAGGAATGCTACGACTCCAAAGGCGTCGGACAGCCTGAGATCGTCGAGAAAGCAAGAAAGTGCGAAGCTTACGGCGCGGAAGTGATCCAGCTGACGGTAGGGCCGGAACTGTTCTACACCTTCCTGTCCGTACTGGAGGATACGGGATATTTTAACGCTTCCTTGTACTCCCCGTTTGGGATCGCAGGAATCGAGACATTGGGTTATGAAATTGCCATGCAGTGCCGTGAGACCGTCGGCAAGGATCCGGACATGGTCGTCTGCACCAACGCAGGCGGCGGCATGATGACCGGTACGGCGAGAGGCTTGCTGAAAGCCGGTTGCGTCAACACGCAAATGGTCGCCGCATCCATCGACCTGACGGGGCTGCACATGGCTTCCGATGCACAGTTCAACAAGAAGTCCTGCACCACCGGACATACCGGTTTCGGTGTTCCTTACGCGACCGATCCGGACCACTCCGACGTTCCTCGCAGTGCGGCAAGACCGCTGCGTTACATGGACCGTTACGTTACCGTGAAACAGGGCGACGTGATGTATATCACGGAGGCGTTGGCCAACCTGGAAGGCATCGAAAGAGGCCCTGCGGGAAATACTGCTTTGGCTGCGGCATTCTCCCTGGCCCAGGAACTGCCGGAGGATGCAGTTTTGGTGATCAGCGAGACGGAGTACACCGGCGCAGGTAAGCACATTCAGCCGCAGATGTCCTTTGCGAGAGAAAACGGCATCGACATCAGGTTTGGCGATCCGAACAAAGAGGACAAGCCTGGCGTAAACCTGATCCTGCCTGCAAATCCGGGCCTGATCAAACATGAAGAAGCGGACATCGACCACTTCAGACAGTCCCTGATCAAAAAGTCCTGTAGCAGAGCCGGCGTTACTGCACCGAGTGACGCAGATCTTGCATTCCTGGCTGAGGAGACAAAGACGGATATAGAATTCGTGAAAAAAACTTTAGGACTCTAAAAGATTTAAGGAGATAAGAGAATGAAAAGAGCAGACGATTTCGAACAGAGAAGACAGCATATTGCAAATCTTTCTGACGAAGAACTTTACAACAGATTCTGGGATTTGACCGCCCAGGTTGTTGACCCTCTTCTCGAACTGGGAAGAAAGAATACAACGCCTTCTGTTGAAAGAGCCGTTTTACTGAGAATGGGTGTATCCTCCCTGGATACACAGAAGATCGTAGAAGGCTGCATGGACAGAGGACTCATGGGACACGGCGCCGGTCATGTCGTGTACAAAATTTCCAAGGAAAAAGGCATCTCCATTCGGGAAGCCAGCCAGAAGCTGGCCCAGGGTGAATACTGGGACGATGCTGCAGCATTATTCAAAGGAGGTAAATAGAGATGGCAGACATGATTTTGAAACCAAATGAAAAATTAGATGTTCGGGAAATCTTGAAAGACCTCGACAAGTATGAACCGAGAAGAAGGGGCTGGACCTGGAGAAAACCTGCGCCGAACCTTCAGATGGGGCCTTTTACCTATCACGATTGTTCCGAGCCGCTGAAACACGGCGTAGGTCTTCCGCCTGCCAAGTATTTTGAGGATATCGATCCGCAACCGATGCCGGTGATCACAACGGAGATCGCTTCCGGAAGATTTGAGGACGATATCAGAAGGATGAGAATGGCCGCATGGCATGGCGCTGACCACATCATGGTGATCAGACACATGGGCCAGTCCCATATCGACGGCCTGATGGAAGGTACGCCGCAGGGCATCGGCGGGATTCCTGTGACCCGGAAACAGGTCAGAGCGCAGAGGAAGGCGCTGGACATCATCGAGGATGAAGTCGGCCGTCCGATCAATTATCATTCCTATGTATCCGGCGTAGCAGGTCCGGATATTGCGGTCATGTTCGCGGAAGAGGGCATCAACGGCGCCCACCAGGATCCGCAGTACAACGTGCTGTACAGAGATATCAACTGTGTGCGTTCCTTCATAGACGCTTGCGAATCCAAGAAGATCCTGGCCTGGGCCGACATTCTGCAGATCGATGGCGCCCATAACGCCAATGCGACGGCCAGAGAGGCGTGGAAGGTTATGCCGGAGCTGATTGTTCAGCATGCCATCAATGCCCTGTTCTCCGAAAAAGTCGGCATCAAACCGGAGAACATCTCACTGTCCACCGTACCTCCGACTGCGACACCGGCGCCTTGTATGTACTACGATCTACCGTACGCAGTGGCGCTGAGAGATTTCTGCGGCAGATACAAGATGAGAGCGCAGCAGAATACCAAGTATATCTGCTCCTCTGTAAGAGAGGCTACCGTTACCCACGTCATGAACATGGTGATTTCCAAGCTGACCAGCGCGGACATCCAGTCCACCATTACGCCGGACGAGGGCAGAAACGTTCCATGGCACATCTACAATATGGAAGCTGTGGACAACGCCAAACAGGCCCTGCTGGCCATGGACGGCCTGATGGAAATGGTAGAGTTGAAGAAGGACGGCCCGCTGAGAGAGATGGCCCGCGACATCAAAGAGAGAGCGGTCCTGTTCATGGAAGAGATCATCGAAGTCGGCGGTTACTTCCAGGCGGTCAAAGAAGGCTTCTTCGTAGACTCTGCGAAATATCCTGAGAGGAACGGCGACGGAATCGCCAGAAATCCGGAAGGCGGCGTAGGTTACGGCTACATTTTCGAGAGAGAAGAAGATTACATGGCGCCGGTAACGGCTCACTTCGGCTACAACAACGTAGAGCAGTACGGCGGAGATCCTGAGCATCCTTCCGAGCTGATCGGCGGTTGCACCTTTGAGGACAGAAGCAAAATCGTATACATCGACGAACTGGACGAAGATGACTGCGTGGCTCGCAGACTGGAAAAGGTGGAGAAATACCTGGACGGCGAAGCGATCAAGCCTGAGATGGAATGGTGCGGCGACGGCGTCATCATGATGACCATGATGATCCCTGCCAATACCAGAAC
This sequence comes from uncultured Senimuribacter sp., assembly GCA_964525085.1. Taxonomy (GTDB): domain Bacteria; phylum Bacillota; class Clostridia; order Peptostreptococcales; family Anaerovoracaceae; genus Senimuribacter. The sequence goes on along the minus strand of CAZGED010000026.1, from coordinate 8,760 downwards.
TGCGGAAGCGACGGCACTGGAGATCGGCCGCAGGATGGGATTGCAGAATCCTGAAGTGATCAGCAAGGAAGTCATGCAGGAGGCAGAAGGAACCAGAATCGAAATGAAGGGCAAGATCGACTTTGATGTGGATCCTTCCAATCTGGAGATCCCACCTGAACCGCATCACCTGGACGACGCTACCCTGTACGAGGAATTCCAGAATCACCCGATGGTCGTCGTCTGCGGTACCGTTGGTGAGGACGAGCACTCCGTCGGTCTGCGTGAGATCATCAACATCAAGCACGGAGGCATCGAAAAGTGGGGAATCAAGGTGAACTACCTGGGTACTTCCGTACCGGTAGAAAAGCTGGTTGACGCGGCGATCGAACTGAATGCCAATGCGATTCTGGCATCCACCATCATCTCCCATGACAATATCCACTACAAGAACATGAAGAGGATCAATGATCTGGCCATCGAGAAAGGTATCAGAGACAAGGTCATCATCGCAGCGGGCGGTACGCAGGTCATTCCTGACGACGCTGTGAAGACCGGCATCGACGCCGGATTCGGAAGAGACTCCCACGGGATCGATGTAGCGACCTTCCTGTGTGAGGAAGCTAAGAGAAGAAGAGGCGAACTGTAAGGATTGCCTGTAGGGAGATGCAGGTAAGGAGTTCCTGCAAGAATTGCCAGTAAGGATGGCCGGTTGCGAAGGATCCTGCGCTTTGAAGTACAGGATCTCAGAGGCCTGCGCAAGGAATCGCGGCTCCGCCTCCGGAATTTGGCGAAGCACCGGATTTTGGCTCTCGGATAAAAAACCGAAATGTGTTTGGATATTAGAATTTTTTTGGGCGGGCGAAAGTCCGCCTTCTTTTAAAAAATGGAATAAAAAACAAAAAATGGTTGAAAAATATAGCAGAAACGTATACAATGGCAATAGGAGCAGCTTTGTCATTGGTACATCTTCGCCTGATGCGGCGCACAGAGCGGAATCATGCCGCGCCATGTCGCGCGGAGGCAAGGGTATCGCACGGAAGCGCTGACCATGGCGCGGAGGCAAGGGTATCTGCGTGGAAGCGTTGACAAAGTTGACAAAATAAAAGGAATTTGTCAGTTTTGTCAGCGTTTTAAGCCAATTTTCTGACTGAATTGACAAAAAGTATGAGTTTTGTCAGTCTTGTCAGGAAAGGGGGCAAAAAACAGTGATTACTGGTGTGAAATTGGAAGAAATGCTGACAGAATTAGAACAAAAACAAAAATCTGTCAGACGGGAACTACAGAGTTGTCCACAGGGGACTTTGATGCGGACCAAAGAGAAAGGGAGTGTCTCTTACTACCACGATACATGGGAAGGCGGAAAGCGCAGGAGATACCGCTTAAACAGGCATCCCCAAAAGGTGGCGGCACTGGCGAGAAAGAAGTATTTAGAAACGGAGGCTGCCTTCTTAAGCAATAATATTGAGGTAATACAGAAGGCTTTGACGGCATTCTGTGAAATGACGCCGGAGAATATCTTGCAGCAGATGCCCCAGAAATACAGGGATCTGCCGAGAGACTTCTTTTTTCAGACGGATCTGGAGCGGACGCAGGCTTTGGAATGGGCGAACGCTCCCTATAAACAAAGCGATTATATGCCTGAGAGGAAAATTCATCTAACTTCCAGAGGCCTGGCCGTCCGCTCGAAATCAGAAGTGCTGATCGCGGAAAAATTGTACGAATACGAGATCCCGTTCAGGTATGAGCAGGTAATTGCAATCAATGGATATGAGCTGGCTCCCGATTTTACAGTTTTATCGCGTAGACAGGAAGAATGGATCTGGGAACATTGTGGGCTCACAGGAAATGCAAAGTATATGAAGCGTCACAAGTGGAAACTGGAGCTTTACGAGTCGGCAGGAATCGTGCCTTGGAGAAATCTAATCGTTACCTATGATAGCGAAGAAGGAATGATTGATATTTCCACAGTAGAAAGCGAAATCAGGACGAAGCTATTGGCGTGACCCAAATAGCGTGACCCGCAGAATATGATTTTGAAAAATAAGGGCCATGCTAAAAACTGCTTAGCAGCCGCCTACAGCTGCCTAACAGCCGTCTAGTAGCTGCCTAACAGCTGCAAGTGTTAAAAACCGATAGAGCAAATCATTTGGAGAGAATATTTCGCTGGAACACTGGAACATTTGAGTGGAGAACTGACAGGAGGGTGAGAATGAAAGTAGATGTATTAGTTGCTGAAATAGGCTCGACGACCACCGTCGTCAACGCTTTTAAGGATCTGGACACCGAGAATCCGGTGTTCTGGGCACAAGGGCAGGCGCCTACCTCTGTGCTGGACGGTGACGTCCGCATTGGGCTTCGGGGGGCCGTCGACGATCTTTGCCGGAAGATGAAGATCGATTCCCTGGAATACGACGAGATGCTGGCCACCTCTTCGGCGGCAGGCGGACTGAAGATGACCGTCCATGGACTGGTATACGATATGACGGCTAAGGCGGCCAAGGAAGCGGCGCTGGGCGCAGGCGGCATTATCCACTATGTAACCGCCGGAAAGCTGAGAAGGACCGACCTGGCCAAGATCAAGGAGATCAATCCGAATTTGATTTTGATCGCCGGCGGCGTGGATTACGGCGAGCGTGAAACCGCCCTCGACAACGCGGAGAAGATTCGGGCTCTGGGCCTGAAGACGCCGATCATCTATGCCGGAAACATCGAGAACCAGGAAGAAATGAAGCTGATCTTCGACGAGGAAAGCGGGCAGAAGCTGTATAACGTAGAGAACGTATATCCGAAGATCGACGACCTGAACGTAGAGCCTTGCAGAAAGGTGATCCAGGACGCCTTTGAGGATCACATCACCAACGCGCCGGGCATGGAGCACGTTCGCGACATGGTCAACGGTCCGATCATACCGACGCCGGGCGCCGTCATGGAATGCACGAAGCTGCTGTACGATTGTCTGGGGGACCTGATCGTTCTGGACGTAGGGGGCGCGACCACCGACGTGCATTCTGTGGCGGTCGAGTCCGACAAAATCGCCCGCATCATGATTTCGCCGGAACCGAAGGCGAAGCGAACCGTAGAAGGCGACTTGGGCGTCTACGTCAATCGGATGAAGGTCATCGAGTCCATCGGAGAAGAACAGCTGCGCAAGGAATGCGACAAGATGGGCATCGATCTGGACGCTACGCTGGCATCCTATGTGGCGATTCCGAAGAACGAGGCGGAGTTTAAGCTGGTAGAGCGTCTGACAAAGGAAGCCGTGCTGAAGGCTGTAGAACGTCACGCGGGCATTATCCGCTACATCTACGGACCTTCCGGCAGAAGCACGGTAGCCGAGGGCAAAGATCTGACGCCGGTAAAATACATCGTAGGAACCGGCGGCGCGCTGACCAGGCTGCCGCACAGGGTGGAGATCATGGAGTCCATCGCGAAGCATAACGACAGCGGCATGATGCTGTTCCCGACAGAGCACGCCAAGATCCTGGTAGACAACGACTATATCATGGCGTCCCTGGGCGTTCTGTCAAAGCGCCACAGAGAAGGTGCGATCCGTCTGCTGGAAAAGAGCCTGGGTATCAAGTTCCCTGAGAAAAAAGATCAGGCCGAGTTTACCGTGCTGAGCAAGGCCATGGCGGAGGCGGATCGTGAAGCCGAAGCCGCGAAGCAGAAGGAAGAAGAGTACCGCAAGCACATCGAAGAATGTGAAGCCATGGGCTACGATATGAGCGAATACAAGAACCCGGAGGCTATCGGAGGTGCGTCTGAGGAGGAGGTCAAAGCGGCGAGAGCGGCTGCCGAAGCCGCCAGCGCGGACGCGGAGAAAGCCGGCATCCGCAGCGGTCAGGGTCTGAAGGGCAAATGGGCCGCGCAGGCAGAGAACAGCGGACAGTATATGGGAGACTGCACCCATGACTGCAAGCACTGCAGCAGAAGAAACTGCCCGAACCGTGTAGAACCATGCTAGAGGAAAGAGGAGAGGAACTATGTACCCGAAATTAGTCATTAACCTGAAGAAACTGGAAGATAACCTGAACGCCTGCGCTGCGATTACCAAAGATCACGGCAAGTGTTCTCTGATGATCGTGACCAAAGGGCTCTGCGCCGACAAAGAGATGGTCAAAATGGTAGCGGAAAACCCTAATGTGGATTTTGTCGCTGATTCCAGAGTCAAGAACATCGCGACCTTCGCCGACATGGTGAGAACCAACGGCAAGAAGACCACTTTGCTGAGAATCCCAATGCACAGTGAGGTAAAGGAAGTCATTGAGTACGTGGACCTTTCCTTCAACTCCGAGCTTTCCACCATCAGACTGCTCAATGAAGAGGCCGCTAAAGCCGGAAAAGTTCACGATATCCTGCTGATGATCGACCTGGGTGACCTGCGGGAGGGCATCTTCTTCCAGAACGAAGATCTGATCGACGAAGCCGTTTCCGAGATCCTGAAGATGGAAAACATCAACCTGTACGGCATCGGTGTCAACCTGACCTGCTACGGCGCTATCATTCCGAAGAACGACAACCTGTCTCAGCTGGTCGCCATCGGCAGAAGACTGGAAGAAAAGTTCGGCATCAGACTGGAAATGATTTCCGGAGGGAATTCCAGTTCCATCTATCTGGTGGACAGAGGTGAACTGCCGGAGGGCATCAACAACCTGCGACTGGGCGAGTCCTTCCTGCTGGGCAACGATACCGCCTATGAGACCAAACTACCGGGCACTGTCAGCGATGCGCTGATCCTGCAGGCGCAGATCATAGAATTAAAGGAAAAACCGTCCCTGCCGATTGGAGAAGTGGGCGTGGACGCTTTCGGTGAGAAGCCGTACTACGAGGACAGAGGCATCATGAAGAGAGCCATCATCGGCATCGGAAAGCAGGACGCCGATCTGGGCAGTATGACGCCGTGCGATCCGCAGATCGAGATCATGGGAGGCAGCTCCGACCACATCATTCTGGACGTAACCCACTGTGACAAAGCGTACAAGGTGGGCGATATCGTAGAGTTTGAACTGGGCTACGGCGGCATGCTGAAGGCCGCTACTAGCCCTTATGTGGAGAGAGAATATATCCGGTAGGCAGTGTAGATAGAGCCAAAGACCCAGGCGGCCAGGCGCGGGAATAGGACATTTTTTGAGCAGAAGCTGCTCAGATCTGGGCGACTGGTGCCGGTCTTCCACCCTGATGAGCGATGGAAACGGCCGAATTTCAACGGATGTTGCCTGAGGGAGACTTGGCATACAAATTGCATGACTATTCTATAAAATTAGACACAGGAGGTTATCTCTATGGAACTAGAAACAATGGGCTGGATTTCATTGCTTCCGGCAATCATTGCTATTGTTTTGTCCTTTGTGACAAAAAATACCATTGTAGCGTTGATGGCGGCATGTCTGGTAGGAACGTTGGCCGCCGGACAGGGCATCATGGGCCTGCCGACGCTGATCAAAGGGGCTGTGGGCACCACCGACTTTTCCTGGGTTATGCTGCTGAACCTGTATATTTCCATCATCGTAGCCTTTTTCCACAAAACGGGCGCGATTCAGGCTTTCTCTGACTGGGTGCACAGCAAACACCTGAAGCGGAAAGGAGTACAGCTTCTGGCTTGGTTTTTAGGAATTTTCGTATATTTTTCCGATTCCTTTTCACCGCTGTTCGTCGGAACCGTTATGAGAGACATTTCCGACAGAGCGAAAATCTCGAAGGAAAAGCTTTCCTACATCGCGGACTCTACGGCTGCACCGGTCAGCGTACTGGTGCCGATCACAGGATGGGCGGCATACCTGATGGGACTGGCCGTAGGCATCGGCTGCATCGTAACGCAGGATGATGCGCAGGCACTGTTCCTCAAAGCCATTCCGCTGAACTTCTATCCGCTGTTTGCCGTTATCATGGTAGGACTGATCGCCAGCGGCATCGTCAAGGACTTCGGACCGATGAAAAAAGCGGAGCTGAGAGCCATGAATGAAGGCAAAGTGCTGAGAGACGGCGCGACGCCGCTGATCGGCAAGGAGCTGCTGGAGATGAAGCCGGCTGAGGGCATCAAACCGAGGGTCTTCCTCAATTTCGTGTTGCCGGTACTGCTGATCATCGTGGGAGCCATGTCCACCTTCTTCATCCTGGGCTCGGCAAAGACCATGGAAGTTTTCCTGGGCGTCGTCATCTTTATGGCTGTCAGCATGCTGATCCAAGGCGTTCCTTTTGCTGAAATCATGGATACCGTAACCCAGGGCATCAAGAGCGGCGTGCCTGCCGTAACCTTGCTGGCGCTGGCCTATTCCGTCAACGCGCTGTCCAGCACCATGGGAACGGCGAACTTTATCATTCAGACCTGCGAAGGATTCCTGTCTCCGTCTGTACTGCCGGCGATCATCTTTGTTGTGGCGGCGGTCATGGCATTTGCAACGGGATCTTCCTGGGGCACGTTTGCGATCTGCATGCCGATTGCGCTGCCTCTGGCTTTCGCATATACCAACGATACGCTGACGACGCTGGTCGTAGCCTGCTTCGCTGCAGTTGCCGGCGGCGGCGTATTCGGAGACCACTGTTCTCCGCTGTCCGACACCACGATCTTGGCATCCACCGGCGCAGGCGCAGACCATATCGACCACGTCAAGACCCAGCTGCCTTACTCTTTGGTATGCGGCGCTTTGGCAGTCGTCGGATATCTGATCCTGGGGTTTACATCTCTCTAACAGAACAAAGCAGATGAAAACAAATCAAAAGAGATCAAAACAGATCAAATGGACAAGTTTTATGCAGACAGCTGTCATTCCGGCAGCTTGTCTGTTTTTGTATGTTGAGAATTTCTTCTTTGTGAGATAAAATGGAAGTAACGATTCAAACGTATGATCACAGAGGATCACAGAAAGGAGGCAGTTATGGACTTTGTAAACAAGTTATTCAACGGAAAAGGATATATTGAGGGGATTACCATCGTCAACGTCGAAGGGGAAATACTGTTTTCTGCCAAATTCAACAACAAGCTGGACAGTGCGGATGAAAATTACGAGGTTGTGGGAAAGAAGTTCTTCGATGTCTACGAAAATCTGGATGAAAATAACAGCACAGTGTATCTTGCCATGCGCAAAGGCGTGCCTGTCTACCTGGAAAATCAGATGCTGAAAAGCAGGGGACGCGATCCGATCGAGATCACATCCCTTTCCATACCGATCAAATCCGGACGGACCGTGGTCGGCGTCATCGACCTGTCTGTCTCCGACGATGGCGGGAAGGAGTCTGACAGTGTTCCGATCAACGCAGACGGTGAGGACTTCACGGAGGAAATCCTGTACGCATATAACAAGGTGGAGAGCCTTGCCCACGGCGCCGATGTGGCGACGTATCAGGTGGAGGATATTCAGACCTGCGATGGGAAGATGCTGGAGCTGAAGGATAACATTCTTCGCCTGGCAAAGACAGAACTGCCGGTGCTGATCTACGGAGAGACGGGAACGGGGAAAGAGCTGGTGGCCCACTCCTTGCACAATGCCAGCGATCGGGCGGACAAGCCCTTTGTGGTACAGAACTGCGCCTCGATTCCGGCGAACCTGATGGAAAGCATTTTGTTCGGGACATCAAAGGGTGCGTTCACCGGGGCGGTGGACAACATCGGGCTGCTGGAGCTGGCCGACGGAGGCACTTTGTTCCTGGACGAGATCAACTCGATGCCCCTGGAACTTCAGCCTAAGCTGCTGCGCGTCATTCAGGACGGAACTTTCCGCAGGGTCGGGGACAAAGCGGTGAAAAAGGTTAACGTTCGCATCGTGTCCTCGACCAACCAGCGGCCGGAGCAGTTGGTGAAGGAAGGCTCCTTCCGGCAGGATCTCTACTACAGGCTGGCGGTGCTGATCCTGGAAATTCCGCCTTTGCGGGAGAGGAAGCGGGATATCCGGCTGTTGACCAATTATTTTGCGGGCAAGTACAATACCATGTTCGGAAAGAAGATTCACCGGATCTCAGGGAAGCTCTATGAGGAGCTTGAGAAATGTCCATGGCAGGGGAACGTGCGGGAACTGGAGAACGTCATCGCCTACGGCGTAGGTATGGCCAATGAAGATACGGAAACCTTGGAGCTTCGCCACGTGCAGGCCAGGCTGATGGCCATAGACGGCTCGGACGGCGGCAGCGGCGAATGGGAGGAGGACAGATCGCTGACGGAGCAGGTCGCAGATTACGAAAAGAAGCTGATCCGAACGGCCCTGCGGAAAACAGACGGGAATATCACCCGAGCGGCGGTTCTGCTGGATGTGCCGAGGCAGACCCTGAGCAGAAAGATTAAGGAATACGGCCTGTAGCCGCGCGAAACGCTCTTTTTTAGCCGTGGCTGCCCATTTTTGAGCGAACAAGGGTACCGATGCATGAAAAAAGTGTTGAAGTTTCAATGCGCGGACTTCTTTGCATCGATGGCACGACACTTGCATTTTAATATGACATCAAAGTAACACGGAAAGGGAAAGGAAGGATCGAAACAATGAAATTCGGTGTATTAAAGGATATAAAGAACGGAGAGTACCGCGTCGTGGCGACGCCGGCAGAGGTCAGCATCCTGGTCGGAGACGGCCATGAGGTTTATGTGGCTTCCAAGGCAGGATACGCCGCGGGCTTTGATGACGAGGAGTACGCAGCCGCAGGTGCGGTTATCGTGGAGACCAACGAAGAGATCTGGGCTGCCTGCGACTTTGTTGCGAAGGTGAAGGAGATCGAAGCCAGCGAATACGACCTGATGCGGGAGGGGCAGATGATCTACTTCTGCATTTATCCGGCGGCCCACCGGGAAGAGGT
>CAZGED010000025.1:0-15134 GCA_964525085.1 uncultured Senimuribacter sp. | reverse complement strand
CCGGCTATGACGCAAAGGGTCAGGAAGCCAACATGATCAATCTCGAAGAGCTGGTTAAGGCGATCGGCATCAAGCATGTCAAGACCATTAACCCGAACAACCTGAAAGAGGTTGACGCTGCCTTTGATGAATTCTGGGATCTGGATGAGCCTTCCGTCATCATCACCAGATGGCCGTGCGTGCTGAAGAAGTTCTCGCCGGCTGACCTGGAAGAATTCCCGGGTCTGTTCCAGACCAAGGACGTCGTGGATCCTGACAAGTGCATCGGCTGCAAGGCCTGCCAGAGAACCGGATGTCCGGCGCTGATCTTCGACAAAGAGCTGAAGAAAGTACATATCAACAGAGCGGACTGCGTAGGCTGCGATGTTTGTGCACAGGTTTGCCCTGTAGATGCCATCGTAAAGGAGGAGAAATAAAATGACAAAGAATATCTTATTATCCGGCGTTGGTGGACAGGGTACCATCACCGCGGCGAAAATGCTGACCTTTGGCCTGATGGAAGCAGGTTATGACGTAAAGATGAGTGAGATTCACGGCATGAGCCAGAGAGGCGGCGACGTGGTGTCTCAGGTAAGATACAGCAAAGAGAAGGTGTTCTCTCCGGTCATCGAAAAGGGGACTGCGGACATCGTCGTTTCCTTTGAGGAGATGGAAGCCCTGAGAAACCTGGACTACCTGAAGCCGGACGGAGCCGTGGTGGTCAACACCGAGAGGATCCCGTCCATGACCGTACTGACAGGTGCGGAGGAGTATGCGGATGATGTGCTCGACGAGATTCAGAAATCTGCCAGCAGAGTACATACCTTGGATGCGACAAAGATGGCCGGCGAGCTGGGCAACGTAAAGGCGGCTAACGTCATCCTGCTGGGTGCGCTGGTGAAGCTGATGGGCCTGGATGATATCGACTGGGAGAACATCATCAGGAAAAACGTAAAAGAAAAATTTATCGATCTGAACCTGAAGGCATTTCAGGTCGGAGCAGATGCTGTAAAATAGATCCTTTTGCTTTTCACAGGGTTTCGGGCTGCGGGTGATTCCGCAGCCCGTGTTTTTTTGCCGGGAACAGCTTGCTGAACAGCCAGTGTGAAAACGGAGCCGCGGCGAAGAAGTTCCAGAAGAAGGCCATTGGGAAGTTCTTCATAAGGGTGCCGATCCAGATGGCAGGCAGATTGATCCAGGCATCTCCGCCCAGAACGATGTTGAACAGAATGGTCGCCACCAGACTCATGGTCGGGCACATGACGGCGACGGTGCCTCCCTGGCGCAGCAGCGTGCAGAAATAAGGATTGTCCTTTTTCGGATCGCAGCGGCGCTCGGCGAAGCGCGCGCCCAGGCGGTTGCCCCAAAGGTTGGAAAACAGGAATACAAAGGCTCCCATGTAGGTGGCTTCCTTCAACGCTTCCCAGAATACGATGTTGGTCATATTGCTGAATCCGCCAGCCTGAAGGTTAAAAGCCATTTTGATCGCTATGTTATAGACCTCCATGCCATATGCCATGGCGTAGGACATGATGATTCCGAAGATCACGCCCTGTGTTTTTGTTTGAATCATAGTTACCTCCGTTAAGATGTGTGAGTGGAATTGTCCGGCAGCAGCGATTCACAAAAAAAGAAGCGCATAGTATTCCTCATAAAGTAAAGGAATATTATACGCTTTGCGTTGCATATCATGCGCTACACGACTACTGCTTTTTTATCATAAAAATAGAGGAAAGTCAAGGAATTTTTTTATGTGCGGACAGGGTATCGGACGGCGTATAGAGGGCGCAGGAAGCGCCTGGTGATCGCTTAGAAATGGCTTAAATACAGGCAAATCGGGAATCAAAAAAACAAAAACTAATTTTCTGAAAGATTTTTGCTTTTCATTTCCCGCCAATTGCAGTAAAATAGACGTGTCAGATTATGACCAGATTATGAAAAGGTAGGTAAAGAAACATGATTTCAAAAAAGATGGAACCATTGGTGGCGAACAGCTCTGTCGTAAGGGCCATGTTTGAAGAAGGCAAGAAGATGGCCGATCAGTTCGGCGCGGAAAACGTATTTGACTTCAGCGTAGGCAATCCAAGCGTGCCGGCTCCGGAGGAAGTTAAGAATGCCATCATCGATATCATTCAGAATGAAGACCCGCTCTATGTACATGGATATATGAGCAATGCGGGATTCCCTGAAACGAGGACAGCGGTTGCCGAGAATTTGAACAGACGGTTTGGCACCCACTTTAACATGAACAACATCATCATGACCGTCGGCGCAGGCAGCGCTTTGAACGTCCTGCTGAGAACCATGGTCAATGAGGGCGATGAAGTGATCGTATTTGCTCCGTACTTCCTGGAATACGGCAACTACATCAGAACCTACGGCGGCGTTACCGTTGCGGTTTCTCCGAACCCGGAAGGCGGTTTCATGCCGAAGCTGGATGAGTTTGAGGAAAAGATTACGCCAAAGACAAAGGCCGTCATCGTCAACAACCCGAACAACCCGACCGGCGCCGTTTACTCAGAAGAGGTCATCAAAGGCCTGACGGAGATCCTGAAGAAGAAACAGGAAGAATACGGAACCGTCATTTACCTGCTTTCTGACGAACCGTACAGAGAGCTGGCCTTCGGCGGCGTAGATGTCCCGTATCTGACCAAGTATTATGACAACACGGTGGTTGCGTACTCCTACAGCAAGTCCCTGTCCCTGCCGGGCGAAAGAATCGGCTATGTCGTCATTCCGGATGAGTCTGACAACGCGGAAGAATTCATTGCGGCAGCTACCGTAGCGAACCGCGTCGGCGGCTTCACCAATGCGCCGTCCCTGATGCAGCTGGTCATTGAAAGATGCGTGGACGCCCAGTGCGATGTCTCCTATTATGAGAGAAACGCCAATCTGCTGTACGATGGCCTGACGAAGCTGGGATTCGAGTGTGTCAAGCCGGAAGGCGCTTTCTATCTGTGGATGAAGTCACCGGTAGAAGACGAGAAGGAATTCGTGGCCGCGGCAAAGAAGTACAACCTGCTTCTGGTACCGGGAAGCTCCTTCGCAGGTCCTGGCTATGTAAGGATGGCATACTGTGTCTCCGAGGAAAAGATCGTCAACTCCCTGCCTAGATTCGCGGAACTGGCAAAAGAATATTTCTAAAGCACTGCACTGCGGCTTCTGCAGCCACCGTTTTTCGGCGCTGCAGGGGCTGCAGTTTTTTTACGCGCGGCGCATCCGGGAACCCTGTTTGTAAAAAATACAAATCCGGCTATCTTTCGCTTTGAAATTGTGGTACAATCAGGTTGTACCCCGCTGTATCGGATACCATTGCGCAAAGGAGGAGAAAGATGCAAAAGCCAACGGTAAGAGATATCTTGAAGTTAAAAGTCATGGAAGGCTATCGGGTGGCCGCCGGCATGTCGGGACTATTGAATGAGATTCACTATGTCAATGTGTATGATAACCTGCCTACCGAGCTTGACGCGCACATTCCCGTTTTTCCGGGCGATATCTATCTTTCCACCCTGTACTACGGCAAAAATGACGACGCCTTCATTTTAGAATTTGTAAAAAGTCTCATCGGATTCAAGGCCTCTGCTTTGATCGTGCCGGATGAAAACCTCAGAGCCTTGCCTGCTGAGGTGGTTTCCCTGTGCGACAAAGCAAAATTTCCGGTCATCTTCATCGATCGGAAAACACCCTATTCTGTCCTGATTTCAGAAATCATGCGCTATCAACTTTCCTTTGAGCGGATGCAGACGATAGAAGATAAGCTGTATGCACTTGTAGATGCACGCACCTCTTCCAGTGATAAAAAAGAGATCATTATGCAGTTGAATCCAAACTTTCGAGAGCATGCCGTCTGTCTTTTCTGTCAGCGTATCAATCCCGTCACAAGTGAACCGCTGTTGATCCTCGAAGATAACGTGAAAATCATCAATACGATCAACCAATATCTGTATGACTTTGCAACAGAGTACAAAAAAGGCCTTTTGATCATTCTCACCTTTGGCAGTACAGAAAACCCCGGGGTTTCCCGCCACATTTCTGACACCATAGAAGCCGTGAAGAGCGATGGCTCCGCCTTTTCCATCGGCATCAGCCGCATGCATGATACGGAGGAGCTTGGACTGGCTGTCACGGAAGCCCGGGATGCCAATATAGCCGGGACCTTTGGCAAGAAGGAAATTGCCGGTTTCCACGATATAGGGGTCTCCCGCATCCTTACGGAATTAGACAATAGTAAAAGCATTGAAGATTTTTACCTCGATATGGTCTCTCCTGTTTGGGAATATGATAAGGCCAACGGTGCGGATCTTTTTGCGACGATGCTTACCTTTGCCGAACACGACATGAATTATCGCAATACGGCGAAAGCACTTTTTGTCCACGAAAACACCGTGCGATACCGCATTGAGAAGATCAAAGAATTGATCCCGTATGGGGTCACGGAAATGGATTTTTATCTGGCTCTCTTTCTGGCAGTCAGAATTCACAGACTCAAGAATCTATAGCTTTCCTGCGGGCAGATTCCTATCCTGGGGACCTGCTCTTCCTGTAAAATCCGGCAGCCTCCGTCCGCAGAAAGGATTTGTAATTTTCCCAAGAGAGAACTGGGAAAGATTGTAGAACCAACGAGGAAAACGGCGATCGAATCAGATATAATTCGAGTATATAGAGGTGTGCACAGACAGGATTTTCGTCAATGCCCTGGAAGCCGGCTTCGGGAGCGGCGTTTCAGGACAGGACAGAATAGGAGGGTGTGAAATGCTAAAGCTATTATGTTTAAATCCGGTAATGCTGGAAACGACGGACGAGGAGATTGCTTACATAGGAAAATATCTGAATGAAGACACGGAACTGTTCCAGGATGGCATCAAGGAAGGACCGTATACCATTCAATGTGAATACGATGAAGCGATGGCGCAGCCGGAAATCATTCGAGTCTGTCAGGCCGCTGAAAAGCGGGGCATGCAGGGGATCTTTGTGAACTGTTTTGGAGACCCCGGCGTGCGTGCTGCGAGAGAAGTAACCCATATTCCTGTTTTCGGCGGTTTTGAGCCTGTTATGTATACGGCGCTGGGCGTGGGAGACAGAATCGCAATCCTTACGGTGCTGGACAATGTATTGCCGCTCATATCCAACGGCGTTGCCAGAGCGGGATTAAAAGACAGAGTGGCCTGTGTCAGGAGCGTGGGAATTCCGGTTGCTGATCTGACAGAGAAAAGCAAACTGGTCAAAGCCCTGGTAGAACAGGGAAAGCAAGCAATCCTGGAAGACAAGGCGGATGTCATTGTATTAGGCTGCACGGCGATGATCGATGTAGCAGAGGAGGTCGAGGAAAACCTGAGAGCAGAGGGATATCCTGTTCCGGTTCTGGAAGCCGCACAAACGGCACTGAAAATCGTGGAAATGTACGCTTCCATGGGAATCACCCATAGCAAATTAACCTATATGCCTCTGCCGACGGATGATGCAAAATGAGATCGTGCAAAATAGCAAAATAAATAAAAGGAAGAGAAAAAGAAAGGGTTAGCACCATTGGATGTCTAACCCTTTCTTTGATGATCAAATCTTTTTTCTGCTTATTCTCCGTCGCACGCCAGCTTTTCGATGGCCAGTCGGTAGATTTCTCTGGCTTTTTCTAAATCCTCCAGATAAATCCATTCATCCTTTTTGTGCTCCGTGCAAGCTCTGCCCGGGAATACGGGGCCGAAGGCCACGACATGATCCATGGCTCTGGCATAGGTTCCTCCGCCCATCACCTGCGGTTCTGTTCTGTCGCAGGTCACTTCCCGATAGGCTTCCATCAGTTTTGCGATTACAGGGCCGTCTTTTTCCATGTACACCGGCTTCAGCTCTGTCGTCACCTCCACGGAAACACCAAATTTGCCGCACGCTTCTCTCAGCTTCTGCAAAACCGTTTCTGAGGAGAAGGTGACAGGATACCGCACGTCGATCTTCAGGCATACCTTTCCTTCTTCCATGGTGATCTGTCCTGCGTTTAGGGTCAGATCTCCGCTGGCTTCATCGAAGAGGGCACAGTCCATAGCTTCTCCGTGCAGGTCCCAGCCGATGGTGTCCATATAGAATCTGGCAAAGCCGCTTGCGTTCTGCGCCTGCTCCATCAGCTTGGTAATCGCATTTTCCCCTTCTTCCGGCGTACTGCCGTGGGCAGCGGTTCCTGTGGTATGCAGGGCCGTTCCGTCATCCAGGACGGCCTCCGCCCAGTCCGCGACCATGTTGGCGGCTTCGCCGCCCCGGATTTCCTTGAATCCGCTCTTCGCGGCATCCATGCTCAGCTCCGCCATGAGGATGCCTTTTTCTCCATAGATCGCCGGAAAGTCTGCGTCAGGGGTAAAACCAAAGGATGGAATCTCTTCGTGAGCCTTATAGTACTCCATATCGTCCCAATCTCCGGTTTCTTCCTGGCATCCGAAGATCAATCGAACCCGTTTGTTCAGCTTCTTTCCGGACGCAAGGATATCTTTCATCGCGTACATCGCCGCCACTGCCGGCCCTTTATCGTCCATGACCCCTCTGCCGTAGAGTTTTCCGTCCTCCAGCGTCGCTGAGAAGGGCGGGTATATCCACCCTTCTCCCGCAGGAACTACGTCGAGATGACAGAGAATGCCCATCAACGCGTCGCCGCTGCCAATTTCGGCCCAGCCGAGCATATCCTCACAGTTTTTCGTCCGGAAACCGAATTCCTGACAAATCTGCAAGGCCTGCCGCAATGCCTCCTTCACCTCGTCCGTTCCTGAGACACTGGGAATTTCGAGCAATCTTTTCAATGTATCTATCATCGCGAGGCCTCTATCTTTCGTTAAACGGAACGTAATCAAAGTCAAATCCAAAGCTTCTCGGACCGAAAACTTCCAGTCCCCTCGGCGTCTTCCAGATCTCCGGAGCAGGTAAAACGATGATGGTCAATTCCATTCCATTCCGGAAGTTTGGATTCGTAACGGGTTCGCCGTCTCCGTCTATCACGCAGATCAGATCCGGTACAGATACGTCAACCTTGCCGTCCAGGTAGGACTTGAGATTTTCGTTCTGATAGCATACCTTGTATTCGTGTCCTGCGTAATCGCCGGTTCCCTCCAAGATCGTCTCACCAAAGATGAATCCGCCGGTTTCTTCGACGTTCCAGTCTTTTACGATTCCCTTGAATCTTACGGCACCGTCTCCCGCTTTGGCAACTTCCTCCGCAACATCCTGGCCTTTCTCCTTGGCGATCCGCAGCGTCTCGCCGAGCTTCTGCGCATAGGTAAGGGCATTTGGAATGATGGATCCCTTTAATACCTTTCCCGTAATCGGATGGTCAGCAACGCCCACCCGGTTGCTGCTTGCGACGGCCACGGCACGAATGATGTCCTCCGAGCGCATGTCGTCTACGATGTCCTTGATTACCATCGTATCTCCGAACTGGGTGGCCAGAGCGATCGGCGTCATAGGAACTCCTTTTACAAAGAACGTGCTGTGCTGCAATTCCGGAACCGATCTTCCCGCAGGGTCACCGTCAATGATCGGCACGCCCAGCTGGCAGGCTGCATGAAGTGCGTATGCAGTATTTGCTCCGCCCAGTTCCGTGGAAATTGCGCCGTAGAACTTCTTCCCGAAATAGGATTCCAATGTCCGGAACGCCAAAAGGGATTCCGGATAATCCAGTCGAGGCAGTCTTTGATATTTTTCATCGGTTACATCCAGAGATGCCGGTGATCCGCACATATATGGGACACCAACGTATTCATCATCCGGAACTTCCTGGGGATCCGCAAGATACAGATCTTTTCCCTGATCAAAGTCTTCCTGCATGACTTCAAGGCCCAGCCGCAGATCTCCGCCGCCGCCGGTTCCTACGACCGTACAGCCGTATAAGATATCAATAATTTCCTGTTTCGATAATTTTTTCATGATTCCCTCCTATTGTTCTGTTGCATACTCTCCATCCAGTTTCCGAGATTTGGATGGGAAGAAGTGCTCTAAAATAAGATACACGATGAATGCTACAACGACACCGTTTGCATTGAATACGCCGAAAGGCAGCAGCAATGCGATGACCAGAGAAATGATCGTCGCCGCTAAGCCGACCCAGTTCCATCCTTCATTGTTGTGCCAGCTCGCAGGTTTTCCTTTTCCGACGATCC
The DNA here is from genome assembly GCA_964525085.1 of uncultured Senimuribacter sp. Classification (GTDB taxonomy): domain Bacteria; phylum Bacillota; class Clostridia; order Peptostreptococcales; family Anaerovoracaceae; genus Senimuribacter. The sequence goes on along the minus strand of CAZGED010000025.1, from coordinate 7,023 downwards.
AGTAGTCTGCGATCATCACGCCTGCGATCGGCGCGCCAAAGAAAGAGATCCAGTCCAAAAATGTGGCGATGAAGTCGAGAATACCGAATACCGCCAGCACGACGCCCAAAAGTCCGACTACCGCGGTGGCTTCTCTGCGGCGGTTGTCCGGCAGATTGAAGGTCATGACCGCATCAAGTCCTCCGCAGTATGCGTTGATGGAGTTTGTCGTAAGCTGTGCGAGGATCATGATGGTCAATCCCAGGATCGGAAGTCCGACCGCAGCCATGACTTCACTGATGTCGTAGATTCCTGCCACTCTGGTCAGAACAACACCGATGACGCAGGTGATGATCCCTGCAGGCATCAGACCCCAGAAGGAGGATTTGATCGTGTCCTTCCGGTCTCTCTGGAATCTTGTAAGGTCTGCCGCAGAAAAGGCAGACGCAGAGAAGAAGCTGAAGGAAAGACCAATACCATCGATCATGGACATGGTCGGCTCCGTAACCTCGTTGTTGACGAGCCCTGCACTTCCAAAGGTTCGGAACGCCATATAAGTGCCGAGCAGCATGATGAACAGCAGCAGCGGAACCGATAAGGAGTCCACTTTTTTCAGGGCTTCCATGCCCCAGACGGCAATGACGACCATGACAATGCCCCAGAAGATGGACGAAGCGACCACGGGGATGTTGATATGAAAGGCCTCCCGCATCAAGGTCGAAAAGGCTTCGCCGCAGACGTTAACCTGCAGACCGAAGAAGCCGACCAGGGAAATGGTGAACAGGGAGCTTACGAGAAGGCGCACACCATTTCTTCCAAAGGTGGAAGTCGCAACGGCGCAGGTAGGAATGCCTAAGTCCGCTCCCTGCATTCCCAGGATAAAGGTAAGCAGCAAGACCATGATATAACCGATGATGCCTGCGATAATCGCATTGGACGTGGACATACCTTCTGCCAGCATGCTCCCCAAAAGAAACGCCGGAATGCAGATTACCATACCGGCCTGCACCATGACCATCGCGATCCAGCTCTTTCGCTCCTCCGCGGGTACTTTCGTCAAAGCAAATGCTTCGATACTTTTTTCTTGTTTCTTATTCTGTGTCATGTTTTTTTCCTCCATGTAGCGGCAGTGGTCGGATCCTGATACCAATGCAGCCTGTCAAAATCAATCTCAGCCGGAACGTGATTCGTGTATCCCAAACGCACCATGGTCTCCAATGTGATGATGCCGTTTAAAAGAGGTTCGAGGATAACAACGTCCGTTTTTTTTTCGCGAAGTCCGCGTTTTAGTGCATCGTACACATAAAACATTCCCGTGCAGCCGAGACAAATAGCGCCTACACGATCCTCTTTCACCATTTGGACACACAAATCCACCATGGCAGCCGCGATTTTCTCTTTTTCTTCCAGAATATTTTCGACAGAGACATCCAGGGCACGAATGGAAGCAATGTGATCCGTCATGCCGATCTCTCTTGCCTTCTTCTCTTCGTTCAGGATCCCGGCTTCATCGGTCGTGATGATGCCGATTCTGTCAGACAGATTCGCGGCAGATAAAATGGCGGCCTGATAGGGTCCTATGACCGGAAGCCTGCCGATTTCTCTACATGCGTAAACGCCGGGATCGTCAAAGCAGTCCATAAAGACACCGTCGATATCGGGCGATATTTTTCGATATACATCGACGGTTGCGACGGCCCCGTTGATCATCCCCTGCAGTTCCGTTTCGATAAAGGGAAATCCACGCTGCAGATGCGAAAACCGCAATTCCGTGCCAGGCAGAAGATATTTCCGAAGATATTCGTTCATGTCTTCGCACATCTGTTCCATTTCCTGAGCGTCTTCACTGATAATGGGAACGATGATTTCAAGTTTCATCTACGATTACACCTCCTTTTTACCAGAGTAATTCTTATTAGGAACTGTACCTATAGTGTAATGAAACAAGCCCTTTTTGTCTTTATCACAGTAAACAACAAAACCCTTCTTCTGATTGTAAGTTTTATAAATTTTTCCCGCTCCTTCCGCCTTTCGACAGCATTCGCCTCTGCTTACATGATAGAATGGGGCAAGAACATATATATCATGGAAGCAAAGGGGACAAGCTATGGAATTTGTAGGAAATCAAATCAACCTAAAATCTGTACTCGCCACTTTGACAGTGGCTTTTTTTGTGGGAAGAATCCAGCTTTTCGACGGGACGTTTCCGGCGGCGATCGCTTTGATCACGGTCATGGCCGCGGTGTCTACGGTGTACATCTACCTGGTGCCGGTCATGGCCGCGGGTATGCTGACCTTCAGCGGGCAGGGGCTGGATTTCTATGGAGATCTGATGGCCATGGTATTCTGCGGGGTTTTCTTCCTCTTCTTTCACAAGCAGAGGTTTACCATCAATCAGCGGACGGCGGTGGCGGCTGCGGCGGTGATTCTGTGCAGCTGCCTGTATTATGGCGCGAAGGACATGCTGTATCTGCTGAGCCCGCAGACTCTGGTCAAGGAGGCGGTGACGCTGGTCATCTACATAAGGGTTTTCAATACGCTGGCGCGCGTGCTGTTCGCGAGACAGGGAGCGGATCGGATACCGGCGGAGAAAATCGGGATATCCCTGTCCGTCTTCGGGGTGTCGCTGATCGGAGGGATCGGGATCGGCCAGATCGTATTTCCGCTGTGGCTGCTGCTCTTTGCCGCGGTGTGCTACTGCAAGGGACTGCAGCCGGCTCTGGTGACAGCCGTCATGGGCTGTGTGTTCTGGTGGTGCCAGGGCAGCAGCGATGGAGAAGCTTTTTTGGCGGTCTTTGCCGCCTTGATCCTAGGCTGGTACGGCGCGGGTCTGCTGGATGGGCGGTATCGCAAGACGGTGCTGGCTTTGATCATCTTCGCGGCGACGGCAGTCTCTCTGCCTGAAGCCGTTTACGGCGCGGCAGCGGCCATGGCGGTGCTGACCGCGGTTCCGGCTCATCTGCTGACGCGGATGTGGTGCAGCCTTTCGTCAAAGCTGATGCCGGAGGCCTGCGGGGAGAAGGACATGCAGCTCTTCGCGATCAGGCAGGATCTGCGCAAAAAGAGGGAGGCATTCCATTCCCTGGCAAAGATGTACAGCGCGGGCTTTGATCACCGACAGATCATTTCCTATCAGTTTCAGGGCTTGACCCGGGTGGTAGACGGGCTCCTGGAGGATCTGGCGGGGAAAAACGCTTCCGCGGAATCAAAGGGGCTTCCGCCGGTGCCTGTAGGCAGTGCCTCCTATGCCTTTGAGGCGGTGTCCGGTGACAGCTGTCTGTCCTTCTCCTTTGGGCACAATAAGCAGGCGCTGATTATCAGCGACGGCATGGGCAAAGGCAGCCGGGCTCAGGCAGAAAGCCGGCGGGTAGTAGCGACTCTGGCCAGACTGCTGGAGGCAGGGTTCGATGTGGATGTGGCGATGAAAACGGTCAATGCCGTTTTGATGGCGGGAAATCAGGGAGATATGTTCGCGACCGTGGATCTTGCCATCATCGACAAGGAAAGCGGCAGGACGCAGATTTTCAAGATGGGAGCGGCGTCGACCTTCGTCAAGCATGAGGGACGGGTTTCCGCCCTGAAGCGGCCCGCGCCGCCGGTGGGCATTTTGGACGGCGTAAAGCTGGAATATATCGATGTGAAGCTGAAGAAAGGGGAACTTCTGGTCATGGTTTCTGACGGCGTTACGGACTGCGACCGGCAGGATCCGGAATGTCAGTGGCTGCGGCAGCGGCTTTCGGAGATCGGCAGCAGGGACCCGGAAACGGTGGCGGAGCTGATCGTCAATAAGGCCGCGGAGAAGTACGGTATTCGGGAGCGGGACGACCTGACGGTTATGGTGGCGGCGATATGAAGGGGCTGACAGATTGTTCTCGGCGAAGGGTGCGCGGCAGATACCGCGGCTACTGCGGGCATGTTTCGACAAAATTTGCCTTTCTTTGTCGAATTTTGTCAATGAAATTACATTTACTTCCAAAACAGGATGTGGTATGCTTTTTCTATCGGAAAGTACTGTGCGCGCTGTAATTCTGATAAGGTTTTTAGAATATGAATTGAAGTTGAATGAAACGGAGAAAGTTATGCACTATAAAAAGATCACAGCAACGCAGGAGACTATGACAAAGATTGAGAAAAAGCCTTTTACCGACGATTGGATGTTCGGTATGGTTATGCGTGACGAGGATATCTGCAGGGAGCTGCTGCAGCGTATTCTGCCTGATGAGCAATTCGGCGATATTCGATTGGCTGCGCCTGACGGAACCTTTTGCCATAGAGCATGCGAAGAAAGCCGACTTGGTGGGATTGAGGAATCACGGCGGATCAGCACCGGTGTCTCTGGATTAGAGCTGCCCGTACAGATCCAGGCTGCTATGAAGTTTGATGGTGACAGTCATGGTGTCCGCTTTGATGCATACATTAAGGGGGAGAACGTATGGACTGAAATTGAGATGCAGGTTCATACTGACAGGCACCTGGGTAAGCGTTCCCGATATTACAGCGCTAATATGGATATCGATATGCTCATGGCAGGTAGTGATTATGAGGATTTGAAGCGTTCTTACGTTATTTTCCTTTGCACCTACGATTACATGAAAAAAGGCGAACCCATCTATTTCTTTGAGAGGTACGACAAAAGAAATCAGTTGCCATTCACCGATGAAAGCTATATAATAATCTTGAACACCAGCTGCGATGCGGCAAGGGTTCCGGAGAATTTGAAAGCCTTGTACGCTTACATCAATGACCCGAAGAGTAAGATGGGCGATGCGTTGATAGAGAAAATCGATGATATGGTGGACAAGTACAATGGTTCGGAGTGGAGGCGGATGCAGATGACGTTAGAAGAACACATCAGGCATGAAAAATATGTGGCGAGGGAAGACGGCCTGCGGACTGGCCGCGACGAAGGCAAAAGAGAGGTTGCCGCAAATCTGAAGGCGTCTGGTATGGCTCTTGCCGAGATAGTAAAGGCGACAGGGCTGGATGTCGAGGAGATTGAAGAATTGTAGAGGAAAAATAAAAGCAACAGGGAAAGTCTTAAAACGGGACTTATCCTGTTGGTTTTTTTTCTTAAAAATGCAATGCGTTTGCTACCGGCTAAAGGCCTTGCTCTTTTAAGTATTGCTTTCCCTTCTGTGTGATTCTGCAGCCACCGCGTCCTTTTGCGATGGTAACCAGGCCATCCGCCTCGAACTGTGTCAGTAGCTGACGTAGTTTTCCGTCGCTGATGTGGATGTTTTGTTCTTTGAGTTTGGTTAAGATGACTCCGCGGCCGATTCCATGAAAGGGTTCGGTCGAGGCAGAAATCAATGCCAAAACCAATGTATTAAACTTATGCGCTGCATCATAATTCTCGTTCTTCTGTACTCTTTGTGAAAAGAATTCCGACAGGGAGTGAACTTGAACGAATTCAGAAGTATGTAGATAGCTTGGGAAGGTATGCAGTGTCTTGTAGTACTTTGCGGCATTCTCTAATTGGCGGATGTTGCCTGGCCAATTGTAAGCGCAGAGGATTCTTTTTTGCTCATCAGAGATCTCTGCGTACAGATCACCCAGGAAAACAGATATAATGGGGAGAATATCCTCTTTGCGTTCTCGGAGAGGCGGGATCTCGATAGGGATAACGCTGAGACGGTAAAACAGATCGCTGCGAAATTCTCCGCGGCGGATAAGTTCTTCGAGATTTTGATTGCTGGCGGCAATAATGCGCACATCAAGATCTATGATCTTGCCGCTTCCTATACGCATAACCTGCCGCTCTTGCAGCACTCGTAATAACTGGGACTGCAAATTTGGGGAAATATCCCCAATTTCGTCCAGAAAAATGGTTCCATGATTGGCCTGTTCGAAAAGACCAGGTCTTCCGTTTTTTTGAGCACCCGTAAAAGAGCCGCCTTCATAGCCAAATAATTGGCTTTCCAGCAATGATTCTGGCAAGGTACTGCAGTTGATTGCGACGAAAGGATAGTTCTTTCTGCGAGAATAATTGTGAATTGATTGGGCGAGCAGTTCTTTGCCGGTGCCGCTTTCGCCGTGTAGCAGCACGGTATGGTCTGTGTCGGCGGCGTGTTTTGCAATTATGATGGCCTCATCCATGACAGGCGACACGTGCAAAATATCTTGAAAGTGATATCTTGCGAAAAGACCGTTCTGACGTAATTGCTTACTTAGATTCAATTCCATTTCGCGGATACTGTTTTCACTGTGGAATGTAAAGCAATGGCCCATTAATTGATCCACAAACATAAGGGGGACTTTCTCAACCATATAACGGCTTTCATTTAATTCGATGATAGTGTCGGTTTTTATACTCTTTAAAAATTCCGCTATTTCGGCTTGCAGTTTTGCGCCGGATGTTCGCGCTGGGTCTTTTGACTGAAGCAGGCGATCTGCCTGTTCGTTACTATAGATTGGTTGGAATTCCGTATTTACAACGAAAATAGCAGAGGAAAGATCTCTGACGACAAGATTGATGATCTGTGTTTTTAAATGGCTGCTTAAAAAGCTGGCCGGCGAGTTACTGCCCCGTTCTGCGATAGAATTTAAGTGTCGTATCAGATTTCTGGAAATTATATCGTTGGTAAGATGCAGTGTTTCTGATAGCTGAAGCAGTGTATCGAAGCTGATAACGCGGTAAAGAAAATCGATGACATGGGAAATGTACGGAGGAACAAGGTGACCTTCTCCTGGTGTCAAGGCATATTGAAGGTGTCGGTAGATGCCTTGGTCTTCCAATGCGGGATTGTAAGGAATTAAGTTCAAATGACTGATTCCCAGCTCATACAAGGCGTGCGCAGTATGAACAGAGGAATCAAAGGAGTCGTTCACCATTAAAACGTCCGACCCATCGGGAATGTCCATGATTGAGGACATGGCCGCTTTCTGAATACTTCTCTTCATTAAAATGATTTTTTTAAAATCCGAAATATAAGGACGTAATGGGGCGAGCAGTGTTTCGTTAGAAAGCAAAAAGGCGTCGCCTTCGATAATCGTATTATCAGTTAATTCGTCAAAATAGTAGTTGATCGTGCGCACATATCCCTC
>CAZGED010000024.1:13871-15213 GCA_964525085.1 uncultured Senimuribacter sp. | reverse complement strand
TCCTTCTTATCACCGGGGCTGCAAACGTGTTGCAGCCCCGGATTCGTCAACCTATGTATAGTTTGATGTATTGCGCATTTCAGCCCTCAGCTGATCGGTTCTTCTAGAGATACTCCCCTGTAATAGAATCCAGCTTTCCGGCCTTGTCATCTGCATTGATGGCTTCGATTGCCTCAAGGTACTCGTCGAGCTTCGGCTCATTTATGTTTTCTCTGAACCAGTCGTATACGCCTGCTGTCGCATCGATAAAGGTCTGTCTTTCCTCATCGGTCAGCCAGTGGAATTCAACGTCAAGATTGTCAATCGCTTCCTGTGCCGCATCCACAGATTCCTGTAAATCATAGGCGGTTGCGTCAGCCATAGCCTGATCGATCCAGCCGCGCTGCTCATCGGTTAAGCTGTTGTAGAAGTCAGCATTGATGGAAACAGCCGCAACATCGTAAACCGCATTGACGTCTGTACAGTAGTCCTGAACTTCGTCATAGTTACCGGTATAAGCGATCAGGATCGGATTAACCTGTCCGTCTACGGTTCCCTGCTGCATACCTGTAAATAATTCGGTAAACGCCATCGGAGTAGGCTGGCATCCCATCTCTTCGTAGATCTTGAGCAGGATATCGTTTTCCTGGGTTCTGATCTTAAGACCGGACATATCGGCTGCCGTCGAGATTTCATGTTTGCTGTTTGTCACAGCCTGCATACCGTTCTCAAAGCAGGACAGGATTCTGAAACCGCATTCATCTTCGATATCCTGAATCATCTGCTGTCCTTCATCGCTGCGCAGGAACGCCTGGAACGCTGCCGGACTGTTGAACAGATACGGCAGAGAGGTGAATTTGAACTTATCGGTAAAGTTCGCAAGGATTACAGCACCCGCTTCCGCCATCTGAATGGTTCCGTTCTGGCACTGTTCGTAAAGCTCTCTGTTTGAGCCCAGCTGGCAGTTCGGATACACTTCCACTACCATCTGTCCGCCGGAATATTCTTCGACTAGTTCTGCGAATTTATATTCTGACTTCGTAATCGGGTGTGTGTCGGATACGGTTCCGGCAAGCTTGATCGTAATAACGTCGCCGCTTGCTGCTTCTTCATCCGTGGAATCTCCGGATCCGCCGCATGCTGCCAATGAGAATACCATTGCCAGTACTAATAGCACGCTTAATAGTTTTTTCATTTCTTTCTCCTTTTCTGCATTCATTTTTGGAACTTCTGAAAGGGTTTCCTTTCGTCTGTCATCCATATTAAACAGCAATTCCCGTGCCAACTCCGCCACGCCTGCGATTTAGCCGTTTTCCGTGTATTCTTTCCCGTCCGTTACAGCCATTTGTCGATTTTTTGCGAA
>CAZGED010000024.1:0-13861 GCA_964525085.1 uncultured Senimuribacter sp. | reverse complement strand
TTATTGTCGTAAAAATAAAAACAGTCGCAAATTTGCGACTGTTTTTATTTTTGTAACTTTAAGTTCTTTCGTTTTTGATCTTTCTGTATATCAGGGATCTATGTACCTGCAAAAGGTCTGCCACTTTCTGGACATTCCCGCCGTTCTGATCGAGAAGCTGATTGATGTATTTCTTCTCTGCTTCCCTCGTCCACTCCTTCAGAGGAAGAATGCCCGTATCCATTCCCCTTCGGCCGCAGGCTTCCGACAACGTTTCCGGCCTTCCCGGCGCAGAGGCTCCCGTTCGGTTTTCCTCATAAATCAGATTCTCGATGATCGCCGGATTCTCGGTAATGACAAACCGCTCTACGACGTTCTTCAGTTCTCTGATATTCCCCGGCCAGGAGTAATCTCCCAGTCTGTCCATGAGATCATCCGACAGGGAGATATCCTTCCCATACTTTCTGTTGACCTTGGAGAGGTAGAAATCAGTCAGCACGGGAATGTCGTCCGGTCTTTCCCGAAGGGGCGGGATCTCAAGGGGCAGCACATTCAGCCGGTAATACAGGTCTTCCCGAAAGGTCTTTTCTTTGCTCATTTCTTTCAGATCTCTGTTCGTCGCGCTGATGATCCTCACGTCACAGGTCCTCGTCCGGTCGCTTCCGATCCTCATGAATTCGCCTGTTTCCAGCACCCTGAGCAGCTTTGACTGCATGTTCAGCGGCAGTTCCCCGATTTCATCCAGAAAGATCGTTCCCTTGTTCGCCACTTCAAACAGGCCGGCTTTTCCTTTGTTGTTCGCACCGGTGAAAGCGCCCTTTTCATATCCGAAAAACTCCGATTCCATGAGTTCAGACGGTATGGCCGCGCAGTTGACCGGAATAAAGATATTCTTGGACCGGCTGCTGTAGTTGTGGATATAGTTGGCCAGAACCTCTTTTCCTACGCCGGATTCCCCGTAGATCATCACCGTACTGTCCGTCGGTGCGATGATCTTCGCCATATTGCACAGCTCGCCCATTACATCACTGCGGTAGATCATCACATTGCTGTTTCTCTTAATCTGATCCAGGTATTCTACCGTGTTCTTATATCTCGCTGTCCGCTTCTTTTCTTTTTCCAGCTCACTGGTCCACATATCCATGTCGCTTTGCTGGCGGCTGTACGTCACGACCATGTAGATTTCCCCGGCATCATTGAAAACGGGTGTGCTGATCGAGATAATCTCCTCGCCCGCCTTGTTTCGGAACACCCCTACGGACTGTGCTTTTCTTTCTAAGGCCTCCAAGGTGGATGATTTATCAATGATCTTTTCTTTGATCAGCTCCCTGGAGTTTTTGCCCACCAGTTCCGCTTCCGTTGTTTTCAGCTCTTCGATCGCATTTTTATTCACGTATATGACGTTAGCATCTCCATCCGTCACAAAGATATTGGCAAACATATTATCCAATATTGCCGTAAGATTTTCCTCCGTCAGATCCTTATACACTCTCTCCATCTCATAACCTGTTTTCTTTCTCCGGATCCTCTGTAAAGGATAACGGGTGATATACGATGCCGATCTCCGCATTGACCAAATCTCCGATGTATTCCGAAGCCTTTCCCAGAAAATGTCCCGTCTTGTAAAAGCCGATGGATACGGTCTTATCCGACCTGACGGCAAGCTCCGCTTCTCCTGTATCCCCGTTCATGCCGCTGTTGATGTCCACGCTGACCACATAGGCGTTTTCCTCGTTGATCTTCTGTATCGCTTTCGCCGCAGTGCCTCTCGGCACGCCGTCAAACCCGGTTCCCAGAATACAGTCCACCAGGATATCAAAGCCGCTCAGATCCATATCTTCTGAGAAAGCCTCCACCGGAATTCCCCGCCGGATGCAGTCCTCAAAATAATAGGCTCCGTCCTCCGACAGCTTCAGCGAAGTTCTTACCACCGTCGGGCAGATCCCCTTCTCCGCCAGGATACCGGCCAGGGCGTATCCGTCTCCGCCGTTGTTGCCGCTGCCCGAAAGAATCGCGATCTTCTTCTTCGCCCAATCCACCGCATGGTAAACGCCCATGGCAGCGCGGTACATCAGCTCTCTGCCGGACACGAAATTAGCGATGGTATATGCGTCGCTGCTCCTCATATCCTGCACAGAGACAGCTTCCGCAAGCTCTATACTGTTGACGTTTGGTTTCATCGTTATGCTCCTTTTGTTCGTTCTGTCTGCGGCTTCTGTTTGCCGTCTTACAATTTCCGTTCTTCTTCTGTTTCTCTGTTTACTGCAGATGTTTACAGCGAAAATCCACCGCTTCCGTCGGCGCTGTAGGCCGGCTGGTCATCCTCCGCCCCCGGATCCTTTACGGCGATCGTGAAATTCACTTATGATTCTTCTCTTGTGAAAGATTCATCCTCATTCTATCACATTTTTTCTTCGCTTTCCACTCTTTCATCTGGGCCAGACGCTCTTTTACCAGTTTTTCTCTTCCCTGAGAGGTCGGCCTGTAGTATTCCCTGCCGGCCAGGGCCTCCGGCAGACAGGTCATATCGGTAAGCTTTTCCTCCGTATCGTGGGCATACTGATACCCTTTGCCATAGTCCAACTCCTTCATCAAAGTCGTGGGAGCGTTGCATAAATGCAGGGGTACAGGCTCCGCCGGCAGATTTTTCACATCTCTTTTACCTTCCTCGCAGGCCCGGTAAAGGGCGTTGGACTTTGCCGCCATGGACAAATAGACGACTGCGTGAGTCAGATGGACGTCACACTCCGGCATACCCAGAAAGTGGCAGGCCTGATAAGCCGCCACAGCCACCTGCAGGGCCTGGGAATCGGCCATGCCCACGTCCTCACTGGCAAACCGTACCAGTCTTCGGGCGATATACAGCGGGTCTTCACCGCCGTCCAGCATGCGGCAGAGCCAATAGATCGCCCCGTCTGGGTCGCTGTTGCGCATGGATTTATGCAGTGCCGAGATCAAATTGTAGTGCTCCTCGCCGCTTTTGTCGTACAGCAAAGACCTGCGGTTCATGCACTGCGCCAGCACCTCATCATCTACATGGACGGTCCCCTTATCGTCCAGGCGCCCGTTCAAAACGGCCATTTCCAACGTATTCAGCGCTGTTCTGGCATCTCCGTTGGCAAATCTCGCAATGGAGGCAAGGTGCTCTGGGCAGATATCGACGTCCATCTGCCCGAAGCCTTTGGGACTTTCGATCCCGCGGCGCAGCATCTTCACCAGATCGTCCTCGGAAAGGGCTTTCAGGACGAAAACCTTGCACCGGGACAGAAGGGCTGAATTGATCTCAAAGGACGGATTTTCCGTAGTGGCTCCCACCAAAATAATGCTGCCCTTCTCCACAAACGGCAGAAAGGCATCCTGCTGGGCCTTGTTGAAGCGATGGATCTCGTCCGCAAAGAGCAGCGTCCTTACGCCCATGTGCCGTGCTTCTTCCGCGTCCGGCATGACCGCTTTAAGCTCCTTGATACCGCTGGTCACCGCGCTGAACTCGATGAAATGGGACCGGGTCTTCTTCGCGATGATTCGCGCCAGCGTCGTCTTTCCCACGCCCGGCGGTCCCCAGAAGATCATAGAGGATATCTGATCTCTTTCGATCAGCATGCGCAGGATCTTTCCCTCACCGATCAAATGCTCCTGCCCCACAAACTCATCTAATGTCTCCGGCCTGAGCCGGCTGGCCAGCGGCGCGTTTTCCATCCTGTCGTCAAAAAAAGTCAGCTGCTCCATATGCACTTCCTCCTGCCCGCGTATTTACTGGTTTTATTATAGCACCGGAACGGCCCATGTACAAGGGAAAGGCGAACATAAGTTTTTCTCTGCCGCAAAAAAGTCATCTACTCCGCTTGGAAAGGATATGATATAATGGAGGCATCTACAGAAAAAATGGAGGTAGGATTCATGAGGATCTGTCTATTCGGCGCCAGCAGTCAGCAGGCGTCACTGCCCTATTACGACGCGGTCCGTCAGCTGGGACGCGGGCTGGCCCGCCGGAACATCGGCCTGGTATTCGGAGGCGGCGCGACCGGTCTGATGGGCGCGGCCTGCGGCGGCGCGGCAGAGGAAAACGGCGAGATCATCGGCGTAGCGCCGCGTTTTTTTGATCAGGAAGGGGTTCTGTTCCGGCACTGCAGCCGGCTGATCTTCACCGACACCATGCGCCAGAGGAAACAGCAGATGGAGGATTTGTCCGACGGCTTCATCATCGTTCCCGGCGGCATCGGAACCCTGGAAGAGTTTTTCGAGATCCTGACCCTGCACCAGCTGGGCCGCCATCGAAAGCCCATCGCTGTTCTAAACCTCGGCGGCTACTACGACAGCCTGCTGACCTTGCTGGATCACGTGGCGGCAGAAGGCTTCACAGACAAGGAAGCCCTGGCCGTGGTCTCCGTCTTTAAAAATGCTGACGACCTGCTGGATTACATGGAGCAGGCCGCCTACAGCCATTGTGCCAGCCAGGCGGCAAAGGCTTCTCCCAGCCTCCGGTGATTTTCTTCATCTAAGTGCAGACCGTCTGCCTTCCCCGGCTGAGCGTGGGCAGACGCGTCAAAGTACAGAAAGCCGCAGCGCCGCGCCTCCTCGGCAAAAGCCTGACGGAAACCCTTTGATATCTCCGGAGCATCGTCGCAGAACTCCCATCCAAAGGGGCCGTCGGCCAGCCTGCCGCTGACCACGATGGGCGCCATGAGGACGTAGCGGCAGGTGTTCTCCGGATACTTGCTCAGGTTCACCTGCCGGGCCTTGTCGAGCACCCGCGCCGCGCCTGCCGCGATCGTCTCCGCAGTCTGTCCGGGCAGCTTCAGGTCGTTGGAGCCCAGCATGACGCAGACCATGTCCAGAGGCAGGTGGGTGCGGATGCAAGGCTCTATGTACGTCAGGCCGTTGCGAAAGGCCATGCCCTCTTCATCAAAGCATGTCATCCGGCCGTTGAGTCCTTCGTTTAGAATCTCGGCTTTCTCAGCCACTCTGTCTTGGCAGACGCCGGTCCACCTCTGGTGCGGCCCGAAGCGCAGGCCGTCGCTGACCCTGAATCCGTGGGTATTGGAATCGCCGTAAATCAATATTTTTTTCTTTTCCATGGTGTTCCCCTCTTATTTCTGATTTTCCGCCTTGCCGTCTTCTGTCAGGGCCGCAGGCTGCTGTGGCAGAAAAAACGCGAAGGCCGCAGGCAGCGGAATCTCCTCGGCCAGCTGGTCCCATCCGGCCCAGAGAAAGGCTTCCGCTTCCCTCTCCGCGGTAAAATAGTAGGCGGTCATCTCCCACTCCACGTGGGTAAACACATGGGTATACTCCACCCTGCGCAACAGGTCGCGGGGCTGAACGCCCCAGTCCTCCGCCTGGCGGACGGCCGCCGCCGCATCCATGGCGGCATCCACGTTGGGAAACTGATATAGTCCGGCCAGCAGGCCTTTGTCCGGCCGCCGCTCTACGGCCAATCTGCCGCCGCACTGCAGGACAAATACGGTCTTCCGGATCTTCTTCCTCTGTTTTTTTTCCTGCTTCACCGGATAAGCCGCCGCAGTATGGTTTTCGCAGGCTTCGCAGTAGTCCGCTACCGGACAGACATCGCATCTCGGAGCACCTGCCGGTATACAGACCAGAGCGCCGAGCTCGATGAGCCCCTGAGTAAAGTCTCCGCAGTTCTTTTCGGGATAGAGCTTCTGCAGATAGGTGCCGGCCCGCTTTTTCATAGCCTGGCTTTTGATATCCCCGTCGTCCTCCCGCAGGCGGCTGTATACTCTGAGCACGTTGCCGTCTACCGCCGCCACCTGCGCGTCGAAGCAGATGGACGCGATGGCTCCGGCGGTATACTCGCCGATGCCGGACAGCTGACGCAGCCCTTCGTAATCGCCGGGAAAGACGCCGCCGTATTGCCGGCAGACGGTGACGGCGGCCTTGTGCATGTTTCGTACTCTGTTGTAGTATCCCAGACCCTGCCACAGCTTCAGCAGGGTCTGCTCGTCGGCCTCCGCCAGCGCCTTCACGTCCGGCAGGGCTTCCATGAAGCGGGCGTAATAGTCCCGCACGGCCTCTACCCTGGTCTGCTGGAGCATGATCTCTGATACCCAGACGTGGTAGGGATCTTTATCCCTGCGCCAGGGCAGATCTCTTTTGTTCTGCCGATACCACTCCATCAGCGCCCGGGTAAAACCGCAGTCTATCTCTTTTGCCATGGGATTTCCTCTCTCTTTCCTGCCTTTCCTGCGCTGCGCCGCAGCGTCGATCAGGATTTCTTCCGCCTGCCGCCTTTGGCAGGCTTTTTCGTTTTTGCTCGTTCTTTAGCTGCCTTGTCTTTCTTCCCGCGTTTTTTAGCGCCGGACCCTTTCGCCTTTGGTGCATCGTCCCGACGGGCACCCTTTGTCGACTTTGTCGGCAGCTTTGACAGCTTTGGCGGCAGGGACGCCTTTGTCGACTTTGACGCCTTGGCCGGCGGGGACGCCTTTGACGACTTTGTCGGCTTCTCCTGCAGAGCTGCCTGGCCGCCGGAAAGCTGACGGTCCGCTTCCGGCTCAATTTCGCCCAGGCTCTGCCGCAGGAAAGCGGCGGCGACCTCCAGAGGATCGCAACCGTCATCAACGCAGCGTTTATATACGATTTTCATGTATGGAATCAAATCCTTATCCTTGCAGTAGTCCATGGCGTCGGCAACGCTGCGATAGGCCTTGACGGTCATGGCACTGCCTGCGGTCGGCAGCTCCTTTTCACGGATGCGGGTATTGCAGTATTCCTCCAGCGACGCGATCTTGTAGCGCTCGCGGCTGGTGATCAGGGAAACGGCTTTACCCCGCTTGCCGGCCCGTCCGGTTCTGCCGATGCGGTGGACGTAGTACTCCATATCCTGAGGCATATCGTAGTTGAAAACCATGTCCACGTCGTCTACGTCGATGCCGCGGGCCGCCACGTCAGTGGCCAGCAGCAGCTCCAGACTGCCGCCGCGGAACAGGTTCATGACGCGGTCCCGCTGATGCTGGGACAGGTCGCCGTGAAGGGCTTCGGCGGAATATCCCCGCCCTTTCAGAAGCAACGTTTCTTGGTGTTGCAGAAGATCAAAGCCCGCCTCGGGGACATGTAATCCAGCAGACGGCACAGGGCTGTATCCTTCTCCCGGCCTTTAACGATATAGTAAAGCTGCTTGACCAGCGGAATGGTCAGCTCTTCCTGTCCCGCCTGCACCAGCTTTGCCTGCCGCTGATACAGCCGGGCGATCTCCAGTATTTCTTCCGGCATGGTGGCGGAAAACAGGGCGGTCTGCCGGTCTTCGGGCAGGGACTTGCAGATGGTTTCAATGTCCTCCCGAAAGCCCATGTTCAGCATCTCGTCGGCCTCGTCCAGAACCAGCATTTTCAGGCTGTCAAAGCGGAGGGTTCCCCTGCGCATATGGTCCATAACCCGGCCCGGCGTGCCCACCACGATGGACACATGTTTCTTTAGGATATAGAACTGCCTGCCGATCTCCTGGCCGCCGTAGATGGCAGCTACTTTGATTGAGGGAATGTTTTTCGCCATTTTTTTCAGCTCTTCGGCGGCCTGAATGGCCAGCTCTCTGGTCGGACACAGGATCAGCCCCTCTACAGCGTCGGACCTGGCGTTTCTCCCGTCCTGCGCTTCTGCAATGGTCTGGATCATGGGGACGCCGAAGGCGGCCGTTTTTCCGGTGCCCGTCTGCGCCTGGCCGATGAGGTCCTTGCCGATCAAAAGCTCCGGAATGGCGAGCTCCTGTATGGGCGTCATGGTTTCAAATCCCATGTCGGACAGGGCCTCCAGGATTCTATGGTCGATCTTCGTTTCTGCGTAATTCATGCTCTTTTCTTATGCTCTCTTTCTATCTTCTATCTGCGCTTTCTATGCGTGCTTTCTATTTCTATTTTCCCTTCGATGATTCGTTCTCGCTGCGTGCTCGTTTTATGCATTCGTTCTTTCTTGAGCTCCGTCGTCTGCCTTTCGGGCGCAGGCGCAGAACACCCACGGTTGTTATTGTACCATAGATCCACCGGAAAAGACAGAAAAAATGCGCGGAACACGGCCTGCGCAAGAGAACTTTTCCGATGATACGCTCCGGTCGGCTTTCCGGTCTTACCTTCCGGTCGGGCTGATTTTTGTCAAAAAATCGATCAATGTTGCGCGTTTTCCCGATAAGCTCCGTTTTTGAGTTACAGAAAAAGGTTTTGTTTACATAATCATACATAAAATCGGCAACATTTCGAGAATTTCCCGCAAAAATCAGCCGATTTTAAGGTTTGATGATCTGATTCCGAAGAAAATGGGCAACATTTTTGAAAAAAAACAAAAATGGGTGCCGGCCTGAGGCTGGCGGATTTTTCAGGGCGCAAGGGCTTGCCGCAGGGCAGGTGAAAAAATCCGCATGGCGTGAGAAAGCCCCGCGCATGTGATGCGCGGGGCCGCCGGTTCTATTCTGTTTCAGAGATCAGACCTTATCCTTATCGTACTCGATCAGAGTTCCTTTCTTGGTGTACTCAAAATCATACTCATAGCCGTTCTTGTAGGCTTCTGCCTCATAGACGTATCTGCCGTCGTCTCTGGTCAGTTTCACGTAGATAATAGTAGCGCCGGGAACCTTCTTTAGGATCTTGTTCTTGATGCTGGTCTTGCTGACCGCACCTACCTTGGAAGCGGTATACTTGGAGCCTTCATAATCCCTTTCCGCCTCCAGCACCTTTCCCGTCTTGGCGTTGATCTCGATGGAGTATACGTAGCTGCCCTTTGCGGCCTTGCCCTTGTAAACCTTAATCCCGTCATCGGTGGTCAGATGGAGATATTTTACACCGGTCAGCTGAGGATACCGGTCTAGAAAAATGCTCTTTGCCTTCGACCAGCTGATATAGCTGCTGGCTGCGGCTGCCTCAGCGTCAGGTCCTACGGACGCGATGGCCAGAGATGATACTACCAGCGCGATGGCCAGTACTGCGGTTACGCAAATTTTGCTCAATCTGTTGTTCAACATATTTTGTTTCCTCCTTTGTTCTGTTCCCTTAAGTATGCCTTAATCATAAAGGAGAAAAATGAAAAGAAAATGAAAAACCTGAAATATTTCTAGAGTTTTCTCCATCTCGCGGGGTGCTGTTTTCTCTGCGCAGGGCCTACTTTACGTAAGCCTTTAATTCGTCCACCTTGTCCAGATGCTCCCAAGGCAGGTCGATATCTTTTCTGCCGAAGTGGCCGTAAGCGGCTGTCTGCCTGTAGATCGGTCTTCTCAGATCCAGGTCGCGGATAATGGCTGCCGGACGCAGGTCGAAGTGCTTGTCTACGATGTCCGCAATCTCCTCGTCTGCCAGCTTGCCGGTGCCGAAGGTGTCAACCATGATGGAAACCGGTTTTGCCACGCCGATGGCGTAAGCCAGCTGAATCTCGCACTTGTCGGCCAGTCCTGCTGCAACTACGTTCTTCGCCGCATACCTTGCCGCATAGGAAGCCGAGCGGTCTACCTTTGTGGGGTCCTTGCCGGAGAAGGCGCCGCCGCCGTGACGGGCGTAGCCGCCATAGGTGTCCACAATGATCTTTCTGCCGGTCAGACCGGAGTCACCGTGAGGTCCGCCGATGACGAATCTGCCGGTTGGATTTACATAATATTTCGTCTCATCATCCAGCAGCTCAGCCGGAATGATCGGCTTGATTACGTGCTCGATCAGGTCAGCCTTGATCTGCTCCTGAGTGGCTTCCGGATCGTGCTGGGTTGAGATGAGAACGGTATCGACGCGCTTTACCCGGTCTCCATCGTATTCAACGGTGACCTGGGTCTTGCCGTCCGGACGCAGATAGGTCAGCGTACCGTCCTTGCGGACCTTTGTCAGCTGCAGAGCCAGCTCATGGGCCAGCTGAATCGGCATCGGCATGTACTGATCCGTCTCATTGCAGGCATAACCGAACATGATGCCCTGGTCTCCGGCGCCGATCGTGTCGATCTGATCGTCCGTCTGTTGATTCAGCGTTCCGTCCTTGTACTCGAGAGCCTTGTCCACGCCCATGGCAATGTCGCCGGACTGTTCGTCGATAGCGGTCAGCACTGCGCAGGTGCTTCCGTCAAAACCGTACTTGGCTCTGTCATATCCGATGTCCAGGATCACCCCTCTGACGATCTTCGGAATATCTATGTAGCAATGGGTGCTGATTTCGCCCATCACCATGGCATACCCCGTGGTCGTGGTTGTCTCGCAGGCCACTCTGCCATAAGGATCCTGTTCCATGATGGCATCCAGAATTGCGTCCGAAATCTGGTCGCAGATCTTATCCGGATGCCCCTCCGTAACGGATTCTGATGTGAATAATTTTTTCATACTGTTTTCTCCTCCTCCATATGATTCCCTTCCTTATCAATCATGAAAAAAACCTTCTCCCACTTAGAAAGAGAAGGCCTGATGCAGTCTTATCATTCCTCATCTTTCAGAACAAGATAATTCTGTAGGATTTAGCACCTTCTCTGCCGCCGTACCGCCAAATCACGGGTTCGGCGGGCACACAGGTTGCCGGGCTTCACAGGGCCTATTCCCTCAGCCACTCTTGATAAGGATTTATTTATCTACTAAATTATACACTCTTCAAAAACTTTGTCAATGGCATATTGTAATTTTGCAGAAATAGGATATACTTAATTTAGCAAGAATTTATGAGGTGACAATTTGGACAGAAATCAATTTACCGTTTTACGCGGCGGCCTTCTGGACACCGTCGATACAAGTGAAAAAGTTTTTGCGTCAGCTTACGCGACCAACACCCGGCTCATGGGCGTCGTCTGCATGTACATACATTTCCGCCTGCCTGACAACCCTTCCATGAGCGACCTCCATCAGTTTTTCTATTTTGACGCGGAGGAATACGGGTTTGAAACATACAGAGGCATCCTGGGCAACGATATGGACGCCGTGCAGGACGCGGAGGACACCCTGGTCTCAGGGCTGGGCGGCCAGAAGGTAGCTCTCAGCCTGCGGGAAGCCATGTACCTGCTGCAGGAATACGTCCGCTTTAACCAGCGGTCAAAGCTGCCTCTGCCGGAGGGTCTCTCCGAGTACGGCTTTCTCCTCAGCCAGGACGTGCTCTTGAACCAGCCGGAGCAGTACATCCTCATGGGCAAACTGTGCGCGGAGATCCATTCTCCCCGCGAGCGGGTCCATTATTTCCTGATGCGCGTCTTCGGCAGGGATTTTTCCGCCGCCTCTTACCTGAGCAACGGAGATTTCCCGCTGGATCAGTATGCCGAATTCAAGGCGGGGACCCTCTGCAAGAACAGGATCGAGGAGGGCGACACCCCCGGCTCCTATATCTGCGAGTCTCTGGTAGAGTACGACAACAGCTACCATCTCACGGTCAGCACCGTGCAGGTCTCCTCCGGCATGATCTCAGGTTTTGCCAGAGTCAGCAGCTTCAAAGTCTCTCCGGCGGAGGCTTCCATGATGCTGGCCCGCTCGGAGTTCGTCACGGTCTTTGAACTGCTGGATCAGCCGGAGTCCTTTACCAAGGCCGCCACCAGGCGGACCAGGAGCGCCATGGTCAACGCCCACGATACAGGCGTTCTCTATATGATGTTCCACCCCAACAACAGCCACGTGGATCAGTGGGAGTACCGGCTCAACGACGATGTTATGGGCATGTACTTCGTCTCAAATGCCGGCCAGCTGATCTCGGCGGCCTACCGTCTGGACGATATCAGAGCCTTAGAGCACGATCTGGGGCAATCCGCCTTCGCAAGAAAGCTGATCCCCACCGCCAAGTTTGAGTTCCAGGAGCCGGTCCTCTACGAATTCATCCACAGCGGCTTCGAGGACTTCAACGATTTTGTCGAGGCTATCCAGACCGGCAGGGAGTAGCCGGCGAACAGGCCGCGAACATCAAAGCGTCAAAGGCCGGGGACAGCGCTCAAAATATCATTTTCCGTATACGTCTTCGTGTTTTACGTCAATCTTTGTTCGTCTGTTCGCAAACGGTTTTCAACAATGGATAAGTCCCGTAATTCAAGCGGTTCCTGAAGTTTTCCACAGGGAAAATCGAAATTGTATACAATTCTTTGCACATGTCCATGTGGATAACTCAAATCCTTGAACATATTGAAAAATCAACATTACAAAGTTGCTTCCTCATTTGTCAAGAGCGAGTTATCCACAATTTTTCTTTGTTCTTTCCGAATTTTTTGTTCGACCTTCGATGACATAAATTTTAGACTTTTCTGTCTGACACAGACCGTACTGTTTCGCCACGGATTTCATGATGCAGGCGGCGATTTTCTGCCGGTATTCCCGGCCGTTCAGCAGCCGGACATCATCGGGGTTTGACAGGAAACCGCATTCCACCAGGATCATGGTCCGGTCGGCTTCCCGAAACAGGTACAGGTCGTTTTTCGGCAGGACAATCCTGTCCTTGCCCTCGTTGGCCTCTGCGTTGAGCCGGCTCTGCATCTCTTCGGCCAGGGCTTTGCTCTCCTCCTTCTGCTCCTCGCTGCCTCCTCCCGCGTAGAAAACCTGGGCGCCGCGGACGCTGCTGTCGGAAAGGAAGCTGTTGAGGTGGATGCTGATGACCAGCTCCGCGCCGCTCTCCTCGATGATCCGCTTTCTCTCCTTCAGGTCCTCCACCTTGGACCACCTGCCGTCCGTATTGCTCTGGGCGTACAGGCCGTCCTCCGTCTCTCTGGTCAGGGTGACTTCAACGCCGTATGCCTCTGCCTGACTCTGCAGCGCCTTGGCGATGGCCAGATTGATATCCTTTTCGCTGACACCGTCCTTTGAAACGGCGCCGCTGTCCATGCCTCCGTGGCCCGCGTCGATGACCATGGTCAGAGGCACGGTGGCCCCGGCAGCCAGTTCCACCGCCTGTTCATAGCCCGGCATGACCGCCACTGCCCCCAGAATCAGAGCGGCAAGAAAAATCCTCTTTCTTTTCACAGTAAAATTCTCCTTCTTTTAACCCTTTTCTAACAAATATATGCTATACTGTAAGTAATCATTCGGCAGCAAAAGGAGACAATACAGATGAAAACAAAGCGCTTATATAGAGAAAACGTATATCAAAAGGCCTGCACGGCGCGGATCACCGACGTGTCGAAGACCCCGGACGGACACCCTTTGATCACCCTGGACCAGACGGTGTTCTTCCCCACCGGCGGCGGACAGAGCTGCGACCTGGGGACCATCGGCGGGCTGGCCGTGTGCGACGTCTACGAGGACGACGGCGCAATCCGACACGTCCTGTCTGTCAGCGGAGAAAAGGAGTGTAAATTGTCGATAGGCGATGAAGTTGAAATTTCAATCGATTGGGAGCGTCGCTTTGACAACATGCAGCGCCATTGCGGTGAGCACATCCTGTCCGGCAAGTTTTACGAGCTGTACGGCGGCGTCAACCGGGGCTTCCACATGGGCGAGGACTACATGACCATCGACATCAGTCTGGAGGAGGATCCTGCCTACGACAGGATTTCCTGGGAAATGGCAAAAGAAGCGGAGCTTCGCGCCAATGAGGCCATATGGGCCAATCTTCCCGTGATTACCCGCCACTTCGACAGCCGCCAGGAGGCGGAAAACCTGCCTCTGCGCAAGGCCCTGGCCTTTGACGAGGACATTACCATCGTATGCGTGGGCGCTGTGGAACATCCGGCGGACTGCGTGGCCTGCTGCGGCACCCATCCGTCGACGTCCGGCCAGGTCGGCATGGTGAAGATCTACAAGGTGGAGCCCAACAAAGGCATGTCCCGCATTTACTTTGAAGCCGGACAGCGGGCCTTCCGCCGGTACCAGGCGGAGTTTGACGGGTTGACCACCCTGGAAAACCGGCTGTCCGCAGGCTTTGACGACCTGCTGGACAAATTCTCGGCCCAGCAGGAGAAGAACAAAGGGGTCCGCGACGAGCTGTATCACCTGAAGAAGAGGGTCATCGCCCGCGCGAC
>CAZGED010000023.1:0-15236 GCA_964525085.1 uncultured Senimuribacter sp. | reverse complement strand
CAGCATGGCGATGATTGCGCAGGGCAGCACTTCCCCAAGGTACAGTATGACCTTTGGCGTCCCCTTGGAAAACATGAGGAAGGGCAGGAAACGCAGAAGCATGGTGCCCACGGCCATGACAGCGATCAAAGCCAGGGAATGCCCTGTGTCGATCATTTCGTACCGCCTCCTTCCAGATGGTTTCTCAGCAAAAGCAGTGCCGCGGCAATCAGCAGCATGGCCGGTATCAGGAAATAATCCACTCCGAAGACCGCCAGACAGCCGATAGATATGACCAGTCCCAACATCGCCGGCACGTGGCTTTTGCCGCTCTCCCACTGTTCGACAAAGATGACCACGAAAAGGGCTGTCATGGAGAAATCGATGCCGGCCGCATCAAAGGACAGGGCATTCCCCAAAAACGCGCCGAGAAAGCTGCCGAAGATCCAGTAGCTCTGGTTCATCATGGAAAGCAGAAAGAAATACCCGTTCTCGTCCACACCCTCGGGACAGTCCGCCTGACATACCAGAGAATAGGTCTCGTCGGTGAGCGCGAAGATGGCGTAAAACCGCTTCGTCCCCATTTTCTTATACTTTTCCAGCATGGATATGCCGTAAAACAGATGGCGGGCATTGACCATAAGCGTCATAATGGCCGTGGAAATCAGCGACGCGCCGCTGGCCAGCAGTCCCACGCCTACATACTGCATGGAACCCGCATAGATCGTGGTACTCATCAGTATGGCCCACCAAAAGGAATAGCCTTTGTCAGCAAGCAATATGCCAAAGCCCATGCCCAGCACGATATATCCCGCCATAATCGGCAGAGACGCTTTAAAAGAATATCTGACCGTTTCTCTGTTCAATCAAACCGCCCTTTCCAAATATAGTTTAAATGGAATTCGCCTTCTTCACCGCCTTGTCCACAGACGTCATGATTGCAGAGGCAAATCCCTCTTCGATCAAAGATCTGTACCATTTCTCTTACAGAATACCCTGTTTTTACCATAAGATACTCCTAAGCAAAGGCCCCGCACCGAAAAATCCCATGCGTTCAAGCTCCTTTTGGGCCGGAACGCGTGCGATCTTATGTGATCCTGAAAATTGATCCGATTCCGAAGCCGTGATCCAGCGGCCCGCTGCCCGATCCCAGGTCCAGCATAGCCGACAGGGCGCCGGTCAGATAGGTTTTCGCCTCCCTCACGGCGGTTTCCAGGTCATGGCCTTTGGCCAGGTTGGCCGCAATCGCGCTGGACAGCGTGCAGCCCGTCCCGTGGGTGTTCGGATTGTCGATCCGCTTCCCCTTGAACCACTGATACCGCTCACCGTCAAAGAGCAGGTCGTCGGCGCCGCCGGCCTGATGACCGCCTTTGACCAGAACCCGGCATTGATAGGTATCCCAGATTTTGCGCGCCGCCGTTTCCATATCCGCTGCCGAACGGATCTCCATGCCGGAAAGGGCTTCCGCCTCCGGAAGGTTGGGCGTGACCAAAGAGGCCAAAGGAAGCAGCACTTTGCAGAGCGCCGACACCGCGTCGCCCGAGATCAGCTTTGCTCCGCTGGTAGCCGCCATAACCGGGTCCAGGACGATGTTCTCCGCGCCGTAAAACCGGAGCCTTTCTCCCATCGTTTCGATCAGCGCCGCAGAAGGAACCATGCCGATCTTCACCGCAGCCGGCCGGATATCCGTAAAAACAGCGTCCAGCTGGGCCGCCAGAAACGCCGGCGTCACCTCCATGATATCCGTAACTCCCGTGGTGTTCTGCGCGGTCAGAGCCGTAACTGCACTCATGGCATAGACACCGCAGGCCGTCATCGTCTTCAGATCCGCCTGCATTCCCGCGCCGCCGCTACAGTCGCTACCTGCGATGGACAGGACCGCAGGCTTGGAAAAAGTAAAATCGGTCAGGCTTTCCAGGTAGATATCCGCCAGCGCCCGGATCTCTGCCTGATCCTTTTCGCTGACAGAATCGTAGATGCCGACCGTCTTGAATCCCGCCGCTTTCGCCGTTTTGATGGAATACAGCCCGTCCTCAAAGAGCCACGTTTCCGACGGCTCCGTCCCCATGATGCGGGCCGCCTCATAGAAGATCTTCGGTTCCGACTTGCTGGCACCCACCTCCCCGCAGGTCAGGATCCCGTCGAAATACTCTGTATAGCCCAGCCGGTCAAAGGCGGCCAAAATGCAGTATTTGTCCGTAGAAGTAGCGATCGTCACAGGAACCCCGGCCGCCTTCAGCTTTTCCAGCAGTTCCCTGGCGCCCGGCTTAAACCCGGCCTCTGTAAAATAGTACTGCTCCACGCAGCCGTTGATGCCTGCTTTGATCTCCGTGATCGTGTACGGCAGACTGTAGTGCTCCTTCAGATATTCCGCGCCCATCTCCACGGTCATGCAGAACAGCTTGTCGCCCAGATGAGGCTCCGCCTCAACCCCAAGGGATGCCAGATACCGCGCGCCGGAATCGGTCCAGACCGGCATGGTATCCAGAAGGACACCGTCTACATCGAAAATAACGCCTTTGACGCTCATGCTTCCACCATTTCCTTTGTTACTTTTTTCAGGGTTCTCGCCGCTGCTTCGATGTCCGCGGCGCCGAAGATCGCGCTGATTACGGCGATCCCCGCCAATCCGCAGCCGGCCAGAACCGGCGTATTCGCAACGGTAATGCCGCCGATGGCGACGGCCGGAATCTCCACTGCCCTGCAGATATCTCGCACCACGGCGTGGTCCACCTCCGCGGCATCCGCCTTGGAGCTGGTGGCAAAGACAGCCCCCACGCCCAGATAGTCCGCGCCATGGGCCTGTGCCGCCAGAGCCTGCTCCACCGTCTGGGCGGAAACGCCCAGAATCTTGTCCGGGCCGATCATGGCGCGCACATCTCCGGCTTCCATATCGCTCTGGCCTACGTGGACGCCGTCGGCGTCGATCTCTACCGCCAGCTTCACGTTGTCGTTGATAACAAAAGGAACGCCGTATTCCCTGCACAAAGCCTGCATCTCCCGCGCCTCCTCCAGAAAAGCTTCCTCGTCCAGATCCTTCTCTCTCAGCTGGACAAAGGTGACGCCGCCCTTCAAAGCCTTCTCCACCTGGTCATAAAGCCGCTGGCCCTCCTTCAGCCAGTGCCGGTCCGTTACCGCGTAAAGCAGCAGATCCTTCTTATCTAATCTCATACTTTGCTCCTCTCTCCAGAACCGCTCCGTCCATGTTGTAAACTGCGTCGATGATCCGGTTCCGATAGGTGGCATTTCCGTCGCCCTCTGCCATACGGCTCCACCCGATCTCTCCGGCCAGACCCATGGCGCACACCGCGGCGGCCGCGGCATCCAGCGGCGCGTCGCGATTCGCCGCCAAAAATGCGGTCATCATGCCGGAAAGCTGGCATCCTGTACCTGTGATCTTTCCCATCTCGGCTCTGCCGTTCCTGATCACATAGCAGCGCTCCCGGTCAGCCACCAGATCGATGGCTCCAGTGATCGCAACAATGTTTCCCCTCGCCGCGGCAAAGGATTTCGCAAACGCCACCGCGCTGTCCAGGCTGTCTTCCGTCACCGCGTCGCTGATATCGGCGTCCACGCCTTTGGTCGTGCCGCTGCCAGTAGCCAGGGTCTTGATCTCCGAAATATTTCCCCGTATTACATCAAAGTGGATTCTGTCTATCAGGTTCTTTGCCGTCTCTGTCCGCAAGGTGCTGGCGCCTGCCCCTACCGGGTCCAGCAGCAGGACATGGCCCAACGCCTGGGCTTTCTCCCCGGCAGCCATCATGGCCGGGATCGTCCGCTGATTCAGCGTGCCTATATTGATGTTGAGGCCGCCGCAGATAGCGGTGATCTCCACCGCGTCTTCCGGGTCGTCAGCCATGATCGGACTGGCGCCGCAGGCCAGCAGAATATTGGCCACGTCGTTGACCGTCACATAATTGGTAATGTTGTGGATCAGCGGGCAGGACGCACGCAGGTTATCAAAGCATTGTTTCAGCATGAAATGCCTCCTTTCTCATTTTGACCGCTGCAGCGGGTTGTTATCAGCCATAGAGACCAGAGAGCCTGCCAGGATCAGACAGATGCCGATGACCATGTTGCTGTGAATCGCTTCTCCCAGAATCACAGCGGCCATGATAGGCGCCAGCACCGGCTTAAAGAAGAACACCATAGACACCGTCTGGGCGCTGACCCGTTCCATGGCAAGGAAGTAGCAAGTGTAACCGATACCGGTGCAGCAGATACACACGTACAGGACCACCGGCAGGTTATCCACAGCGTAGCCGCTGACAAAAGGAATCGCGGCGAAGTTCTTCAAAACACCGCCGAACAGGGCTGACGCAACTGCCGGTATGTGGCTCAGGGCCGCCAGAATCATCATTTCGGCGCTGCCGAAGAGAAAGCCTCCGCAGGTAACTACCATGCCGCCCAGCTTCGCGCACTGTTTCTTCCCCAGAACGCCGTACAGAGCGAAAGCCGCCGCCGAAACCAGGATGAAGATCACACCCAGGATATTCAGGTGCAGGTTCCACGGCTGGATGATGAACAAGATGCCAACCAGATCTACGGCCAGGGCGATGAATTTGTTCAGCTTCGCCTCTTCACCGATCAGCAGGATCGCAAAAACTGTGACAAAGATAGGGTTGCAGCTGAACAGCACCGCTACCACCGACGCATCGATATACAAGATGGACAGCTGATAAAAGGTCATGCTGAACAAGATGCCCAGAAACCCTAGACCCGCCATCTCTATGTAATCCACTTTTTCCAGCTTCAGGCCTCGCTGCCGCAGGGTCTTTGCCGCCAAGGGTAAAAGAATGATGCCTGCCACCAGGAACCGGGTGAAGGTGATCTGAATCGGATTGAAATCCCCCGCGATCAGCTTCAGCACAGCCTCCATGGAGCTGAACAAAACTGTCGTGATTAAAATACAGATATAACCTTGTTTTTTAGCCAATCGTACCGCCTCCCAAAACACTTTGACGTTGTTCGCTTTCAAGTCGCGCGAATGCGTCCAGCATCTATTATATACCCACGATTCTGTTTCGTCCATGGTCCCGCAGGAAAATTTTTTCTTTAGAAAAAATCATCGCACAGTTGCCCATGCGATGATTCATTTTCGTTTTGAACTTTTTTTCTATATCTATTTCTTTTTCTTCTTTACGGCCTTTTGATTCGTGGCCTTCTGGGCGCGCAGCACCTCCTGTCGGTGCAGGAGTTCCGCCTCGCTTCGCTGCCGCTCTTCTTCTGTCATGTCTTCAATATAAATTGAAGGATTCCTCTGTTTCGCAAGCTGCAGCGCGGCTTGACAGTCGGAAGGCGTCATGACAAAGGTCCTGACGGCGATGTCCTTGCCTATGTGGAGCATCACGTTGGGCCTGGCCTTTTGGTAATCCGTATGCAGCGTTGTAACCTGATCCCAGGTCCAGCGGTTGTGCATCGGCAGGCCAAAAAGCTCATACCGGATGTCTACCCCTCCTTCGGATATGACATGCTCTTTTTTGAAGAAGCAGGCCAGGATCACCAGCAAGGCGATGGGAACGTAGATCCACTGTCCCCGCATGGCTTCCAGATACATCATGTAAGCCGCCGCCAAAGCGATGACGACTTTGACCCAGTTTTTTCGTTCCGGCAGGATGCCTTTGTATTTCATCTTTCTACTCTGCCTTTCTGATCCTTCTTTGATCCTTCTTTGATCCTTCTCTGATCCTGTTATCCGTTCACGACGGTGTCTTTCGCACTCTTTTCGCCCCGGATCTGAGCCAGAGCCGCCAGAGCTTTTTCATGCGCTTCTTCCGGCGCTTCCGCCACGGTGCCCTTCTTCAATTTTCCCAGAAGATTGGTTTTGGTACCGTCTGCGTAGAGGATATTGCCGCCCCAGCTGGCCGTAACGATGGCATAGATCGGGTTGATGATATTCATGAAGCAGAACGGCAGATACGCGAAGGTGGATACGCCCAGAATACTGGAGTGGTATGCGCCGCAGGAAGACCATGGAACCAGCGGTGACCAAAGGGTGCCTCCGTCCTCCAGAGTTCTGGAAAGCATATTTCTTGCCAATCCAAGCTCATCGAATTTGTCTTTGTACATGCTGCTCGGGATGATCAGACCCAGGTACTGGTCACACATGGTCGTAATGCAGAACATGGAGGTCAATATGGTGACGATGATCAGCTGGAACGGCGTCTTGACCTTTTTGATCAAACTGCCCAGCAGAGATTCCACTGCGCCGATTTTCTGCAGGATCCCGCCGAAGCCTACCGCGATGATAACCAGGTTGTTGGTCCAAAGCATGCTGTCCATGCCGCCGCGGTTAAGCAGCGTATCGCACAGTTCGTTGCCTGTCTCTGCTTCGTACCCATAGTGAGCCATAGTGATGCAGTCGGAGAAGGTTGCTCCCTGGAAGACCACGGCAAAAATGCAGCCTATGGCCGAAATCATGAGGACGGCCGGAATCGCCGGAATCTTCAGCACTGCAACGACGATAATAAAGATCACCGGAAGCAGCAGGATCGGACTCATATAATCGTAGTGATCCACGATGGCCTGGGACAGATCGTTCGCAATCTGCGGATCGTAGTTAGACGATCCTTTGATGGAAATAATGGCATAGAGGACGATGGCGATGACCAGACTCGGGAAGGTGGTGGTCGTCATGGCCCTTACATGGTCAAACAGACCGGTCTGCGCAGATCCGGCAGCCAGATTGGTAGAGTCGGAGAGCGGGGAGAACTTGTCTCCGCAGCAGGCGCCGGACAGGATCATGCCTGCGATCAGGCCCTGACTCAATCCCATCGTCGTACCGATAGCCATAAACGCAATGCCCAGGGTGGCGACTACGGTCCATGCTGAGCCCAGCGCGATGCCTACGATGGCACAAAGGATACACGCCAAAGGCAGGAACATGCCCGGAGAGATACATTTCAGGCCATAGTATACGACGGAAGGGATCGTCCCGCACCACTCAAAGGAGCCGATCAGGCATCCGACACAAAGAATGATAATAATTGCTTCCAGAGACTGGCTTACGGCGTCCAAAGCGCCTGCCAGCATCTCTTTATAGGTATGTCCGCAGACTTTCCCGACCAGCATGGCCACGGCACAGGCGATCAGCACGGGGATGTGCGGATCCTGACCCCAGCCGAGGACATAATTGGAGATCATAATGATCAAAAGCACGGCGATCGGGAGCAGTGCTTCCAGTTTGTTCGGCAGACGTGCTGCACGATTTTTTTGTTCTGACATAGATGGTTCCTCCAAATCGTAAAAATGATTACAATGAGGAAAGGCTTCCGTTCTATTATAGCTCTGCCATAGCTCTTCTACAGCTCTTCGATTTCATCCAATCGGTCTTTGATCGGCTTTGACGGATCCAGCGGTTCGATCTTAAATCCTGTGAACGCGTAAATCGCAGAGATGATCGGATTGATATATGCCATAAAGCAAAACGGAAAATAGACAAAGGCGCTGACATTCAAAACAGAATAATAGAGTGCTCCGCAGGTGGACCACGGTACGATGCCGGAAGTCAAAGTTCCCGCGTCTTCCAACACCCGAGACAGGTTTTTCGACGCCAGATTCAGCTTCTTATACGTATCCTTATACATCTGCCCCGGTATCACGATGGACATGTACTGGTCCGCAGCCATAAAGTTCATGGCGATGCAGGTGATGATATTGGCAATCATAATCGAAGCCCTGGTTCTGCACTTGATCAAAATCGTCTCGACGATGACATCCAGGCAGCCGATACACTTGACGGCACCGCCAAAGGCGAGCGCACAGATGACCAGAGAAATGGTGTACATCATGTTCTGCATGCCTCCCCGGTTGAGAAGCTGATCGACCATGTCATTGCCGGAAGCGATTTCAAAGCCGTATACCAGCTGGCTGATCACGGTTCCCACGTCATTCCCCTGCAGGAAGGCAAAGACAACGCCGACCGCAGTGCCAAGGGCCATGCCCGGAATCGCCGGCACTTTCAGGATCATCATGACGATGATGAATACCGGTGCAATGAGGATCCAAGGCGTAATGTGGAAGTTTTTCTGCAGCGTATCACAGATCAGCTGAATCTGGGTGTCATCCACGGAATCGGTGCTGTAAGACAGGCCAATGACAGCAAAAAGGGCTTCGGCCAGCGCAAAGCTGGGAATCGTTGTCCACATCATATGCTTCACATGGGCAAACAGATTGGTTCCTGTCACGCCGGCCGCCAGATTCGTACTGTCGGAAAGCGGTGACAGCTTGTCTCCAAACTGAGCCCCTGTAATGATCGCCCCCGCCGTGATGGGAAACGGAATTCCCAAACCGGCAGCTACACCCATGGCCGCCACTCCTATGGTGCCGGCCGTGGTCCACGCGGAGCCTGTAGCCAGCGCAATCACCGCACACATGACCGGCAGCGCAGCTAAAAACACGCTGGGCGTAAACAGCTGCAGGCCATAATAGATCAGCCCGGGGACGATGCCTCCGGCCATCCAGGCGCCGATCAGGCAGCCCACGATCATGATGATGAAATTGGCCTGCATCGCCATGGCGTTGGTTTCGATCATGGATTTCTCGATCTCATCCCAGGAATATCCCAATCCGACGATGCCGATGACCGATGTGATCCCGATGCAGATGATCAACGGGATTTGAGGATCGGCCCCCAAAAGAATTACACTGGGCAGCATGATCAGAATCAGACTGACAAAAGGCACCAACGATAACCACAAAGGCGGCGTCTTCTTTGTTTTGGATTGCACCTCTGCCTCCTTTCTTATTCATATCTCGGAGATATGAATAGCAAAAAATGTGCCATCAGAAACCACTGCAGAAAAGCCGGGCATTTTCCTGGATGATCCGCAAAACTTGCGTGAAATTTTTTTCACTCAGGAAATTTTTTTCACTCCCCCGAAGGTGAAACTTTTTTCACGGACCGCTTCGCTCTGTTTCCGGTTTTGCCCTGCCTCCCGTCTGCCTTCTCACCGGCGGCCTTCTCACCTGCGGATATGATATTCCGAGATCTTGTTCCACAGCTGCCGTTTGGTGATCTCCAGCAGGGAAGCCGCGGCTGCCACATTGCCGTCTGCCGCCGCCAGCGCCTTTTCGATGTGTGCCTTTTCAAAAGCGCCCCGGGCCGTCCTCAGCGGCAGTATCGTTTCTTTGCCCGTCTCCTGACCCGGTCCGTCAGACGCTCTGACCGCTTCAAGCGCTCCGGCCACCCCGGACTCTCCACCCGCCTTAGGCTCTTCAGGCCTGACGGGCGGCCCGGACTCGCCGGATCCTGCCTTTGAAACAGCAAAGCCTTTGTTGCGCAGAATGCCATCCTCGCAGAGCGCTACCATCCGTTCCAGAATATTTTTCAGCTCTCTCACATTTCCCGGATAATCGTAGTTTTTCAAAAATTCCTGCGTGCCGGGCTCCATCCCCCGAATCTTTTTCTTCTGTTCCTTTTCGATCCGCCGAACAAAGTATCCGATCAACTGGGGGAGGTCCTCTTTTCTCTCCCGCAAAGGCGGTACGGTAATCGTCAGGGTATTGACACGGTATAACAGGTCTTCCCGAAAACGCCCCTGGGCGATCTCAGCTTCCAGATCCTGATTGGTCGCCGAGATCAGACGGATGTCCAGGTCTATGGGCTGATTGCTGCCGACCCGTTCGATCTCTTTGTTCTCCAAGGCTCTCAGAAGTTTTCCCTGCAGGTTCATCGGGATATCCCCGATCTCGTCCAGAAACAGGGTTCCCTGATTGGCGATCTCAAATCTTCCGATCCGTTTTTCTGTCGCGCCGGTGAAGGCTCCTTTTTCATGGCCAAAGAGTTCTGACTCCAGCATACCTTCTGCGAAGACCTGACAGTTGACCGGGATGAAATGCTTTCCGCTTCTGGGACTCAGCATATGGATATATCGGGCGATCACTTCCTTGCCTGCACCGGATTCCCCCAGGATCAGCACATTGATATCCGACGGTGCCACCCGCTTGCAGGTCTCGATCACCTCCTGAAACGCCGGATTCTTGCTCTGGAGACACATATCGCCTCCCAGAGTTCTTTCTTCCAGCAAAAAGCGGTTCTCCCGTTCGAGGATTTTGATCCTTGCCAGCCGGTCAATGTCCAGCAGCAGCGCCTCCGGCTCGCTGTTTTTGATGGAATAGCCCGACGCCCCGTATTTCATCGCCTCCACGGCGGTCTCAATGCTGCCGAAGGCGGTAATGACCATCACGTCTGTCTCTTCATGGGCCAGCTTCACCTGGCGAACCAGCTCAACCCCGTCCATGTCCGGCATCTTCAGATCCGTCATAACCAGATCGATGGCGTTCTTCTTCAGAACCTCCAATGCTTCCTTTCCACCGGAACAGGTCAGTACCGTATATCCGTGCTTCTGCAGTATATAGGAAAAGACCCTCTGGTATTCTATCTCATCATCCACGACCAGGATTCTGTAGTTCTTCTTGTCTGTCTTCATCTGTCCGCTTCCTTACGGGGATTTTCACGGTAAATGCGCTGCCCTCTCCGGGCCTGCTGTCTACCGTGATCTGTCCGTTTGCTTTCTCCAGTTCAGTATTTACAATATAGAGTCCTAATCCCGTCCCCGTGTCCTTGGTGGTAAAAAAAGGATTGAAGATGTTCTCTACCACCGCCTGCGGCATCCCCGGACCATTGTCCTCCACCTTCAGGTAGAACATCCCCTCTTCCCATTTTGCTCCAACCTTCAGTCTGCCTCCGCTCATCCCCGCTTCCCGAAAGGCTTCCACTGCGTTATTGATCAGGTTGAAGGCGATGATTTTGACCGTCTCTTCACATATGTACAGGGTCAGGTCCTTCGCGCAGACCAGCGAAAGAACCACCTTCTGCTTCTCCAGCTTTTTCTGCTCCAGATCGAGAATCGACCGCAGCAGCTTTTCCACATTGAGCAGTTCCACCTTATCGTTGCTGAGTCGGGAAAAACGCAGAAGGTTTTCAACCAACCCGTCGATCCGCTTGGCGGAATCATCGATCACATCCAGGGAATGGCCTGCCATGTCGTCTGCGGCGTAATCTCGCAGGAGGTAAGAATAATTCTTGATCAATCCCAGGGGATTTCTGATCTCGTGGGCAAGGCCGGCCGAAAGCTGTCCCACTGCGATCATCTTGCTCTCCTGCCGCAGCTTCCGCTCCGCCATCTGAGCTCCCGTGCAGTCCTCCACCATCATGAGCCGGTTGCCCTTGGAGCCGTTCAGGACCCGCACGAAGATGCTGTAATACCTCTCCCCACAAAGGTAATAGGGCGCATCAGGGTCATTCTCATACATATCATACAGATCCTTCAGCATGACTGTCGTCCCCAGTCCGCATCCCACAAAGGAACCTGCCGGATCCCGGAGGAGACGCTTTCCATAATCGTTGCACTGGGTGATTACGTCATCGCCGTTGATCACTGCGATCAGCGCATCAATATTGTCGATCACCACCTGAAGATTGTTCTTCTCGATTCTGATCTCTCTGGTTTTTTGATCTATGCGCCGGTTGAGCACGCTCTCCCACAGCATGAGGATAACCACGGCTCCTACGCAGAACAAAATGATCCACTGCGCCCATTTCACGCTGGTGGAATCGGTCACGATCGGTGCTGACGTTCCCAGCCACTTCTCCTGGGCCTCTGCGAATACGTCCCGTTTTTTCAGGCTCAGGAGCTCCTTATTCAGGATGTTATACAGTTTCGTGTCATACACGTTAACCGCCAGCGTGACATTTTCTTCATAGACCGCATCCCCTACCTGCCGCAGGTCGTTTTCGATATCCATCTGCTCCGCGTAAAAGTCTATGACCGTTTCATTGGCAGCCAGGGCATCCACCCGGTCCTCCATCAGAAGTGCCAGCCCCTCTTTCACGCTGTCCGTATAGACGATGTCCATGGATTGTCCCTGCGGGAAGGCCTTCAGCACCCGCTGCTCCAGAAAATCACCTTCCACCATGGCCAGACGCATCCCCTGCATGTCCCGATATTCGCTGATCTCTCCGTTGTCATACTTTGTCACCAGGATCCCTGTAAGCTTGTACAGCGGCTGCGTGGAAACATATCGGTTTTTCTCCCCCGTGTCCACGAAGAGATCTGTCATATCGATGGTTCCTTCCTTCAGGCTGTCCAGGATCGCCGAAGGCGCCACAACCTTACTCTCAATGTCCATCCCCAGATCCATCGCCAGAATGGAAACATAGTCCGCCACCAGTCCTTCGATCTGTCCCGTTTCCTCATTTACAAAAGAAAACGGCGCCGCCTCCGGGTCGATGCCGTAAACCAGGGTCTCCTTTTCCTTTAGATACTGTTTTTCCTCCCGCGTCAAAGGGGCGGAGTAAGCCAGATATTCCGTCAAAGAGATACTGTATTTCATTTCCACAATCAAACTGATGCTGACCACGATCAGCATCACCGCAAATAGGAATTTCGCAAATGGTTTCAGCATGCCTTCCCCTTCTCTTCCAGCGTTTTTTCATAGTGTTTGTTCCATTCGTCGAGCCGATACGAAAAGGGCGGATGGAAACCCGTCAATTTTGGATTTCCCATCCGTCATCCACCGCAAGGCGGTAGCTGACGAGGGTGTCACCATCCAGATTCTCCCGATTCAGATCCACGCCGATGATCCTGTGAGAATCATAGGTTTTATAATAGTAGATTCCCTTGTCGGCGTTGCAGCAGGAGGTGTAAATAGAAATTTCATATTGTCCGTCCGCCAGACGGCAGCAGCCGCGCGGCTGGTCAACGGCGCCCAGGATATGAAAGAACTGGCTCACGCTGGATACTTCATCTTCTCCGGATACGGAATTCATCTTTGTAAACGCCGCCCGGACAAACCTGGACATGGACGACAGGTCTCCGGGAAGCCCCATGGCTCCCATTCCTCTGCTGTATGTCTGCAGGTCAAGGCGCTTGGAAAAACGGTTCTCCGGGGGATCCACAGACAAACCCATATAGTCATTCAAGTGGAACATTTGCACCGGAAACGGCGGATTATTCGCGAGAACGCCCACGGGATTCTCATAAACAAAGAGGCCTTCTTTCATGCTTTCCACGGTGACGGAACCGTTTTGATCCGAGATGATCCAGTGGAGCTCTGCCAAAGGGAACTGCGGACTGAAAGGTTCAGCCCACAGATTGATTCCGGCAAGCACTCTTTTTGCCTCGTCCACAGTGGCGCATTGTCCCAGAATCCAGGGGATCAATTCCCACGGTGCGATATTGTCCTTTGCCGGTTCCTCTTCCTGATAACACGCATTTCCCACGAAATTCAACCCGGCCATGCACAGACCTCTTTCGTTGACAGCGTCATAATACAGCGGATACCCATCTGCCACGTGGGCCATCCCGATCAATGCGAAATGCCGCTCCATGGGGTCCACGCCCCGAAAGGAAAACCTAAAATTTCTCGGTACGACGGTGACGGTCTCCCCATAGGAACATTCGTAATCCAACGTCCGTCCAAAGTAAAAGTCTCTCGTCCTGTAAGTTGCTGCTGTGCACATAAGCTATTTCCATACGTCCGTATTATCCAAGCCGATGTCGGCCGCTTTGAATACCGGATTTTTCCCTTCCTTCTTTTGTTTCACATAGTCATCCATGGCCCGGATGGCGATGCCGCCCAGACAGAACATGGCCAGGATGTTGACCAGGGCCATGCCGCCCATAAAGATATCTGCCAGATTCCATGCCAGCGTCAGGTTCATGTTGGCGCCGGCGAAGACCATCAGGACCGCCAGGATTCGGAACACCAGCATGAACGTCTTGTTCTCGCTGATGAACTTGATATTGGCCTCTGCGTAAAAGTAGTTGCCGATCAAAGATGTAAACGCAAACAACGCCACCGAGACGGTGATAATGCCTACGCCCACCTCGCCGAACACGGACTGCACCGACTGTTGCACCAGCGGAATGCCGTTGAGCTCGCCGCCCACCGTATACTGTCCCGTACACAGTACGATAAACACCGTTGTAGAGCAGATAATGATCGTATCGATGAAGACAGAGATGACCTGCACCAGTCCCTGCTTGACAGGATGGCTGACGTCGGCTGCCGCTGCCGCGTTCGGCGCAGAACCCATGCCGGCCTCGTTGCTGAACAGTCCCCGTTTGATGCCCCACACCATGCAGGACCCTGCGAAGCCTCCGAAGATGGCCTTAAAATCAAAGGCCTGGCG
Organism: uncultured Senimuribacter sp.; assembly: GCA_964525085.1. Taxonomy (GTDB): domain Bacteria; phylum Bacillota; class Clostridia; order Peptostreptococcales; family Anaerovoracaceae; genus Senimuribacter. Next base: position 1,120 of record CAZGED010000023.1, on the reverse strand, counting down.
GAAGATTTCTCCGAAGATGGACGGCAGAGCCGTGATATGGGTGAAGGTGATGATCAAGCCGATGGCGATATAGATAGCCGCCATGATCGGCACCAGAACCGAAGACACCGTGCTGATTTTGTGAGCCCCTCCGAAAAACAGATAGGCCGCCAGAGCCGCCAGGATCAGACCTGCGATCACAGCCGCGATCCGGTAGCTGTCTCCCGCATAGTGTTCCAGAGAAGACGCAATATTATACGCCTGCAGGCCGTTGAACCCAAAGGCGAAGGTCAAAATCAGCAGAACGGCGAAGACGACCCCCAGCCACCTGGCCTTCATCGCCCGCTCGATGTAGTACGCCGGACCGCCTTTGAACAGTTCGCCGTCTTTTCTCTTGTAGATCTGGGCCAGTGTCGACTCTATAAAGGCAGACGCGGCACCGACGACGGCCATGATCCACATCCACATGACAGCACCTGGGCCGCCTGCCACAATGGCAGTGGCCACGCCGGCGATATTGCCGGTTCCCACGCGAGATGCCGTAGCGATCATCAAAGTCTGGAAGGAGGAAAGACCTCCGTCGTGGCTCTTCTCTGTCAATACCCGAAGACCTTCCGGAAACAGGCGGATCTGTACGAACTTTGTACGAACCGTAAAGACCAAGCCAACGATGATCAGAGCCCAGAACAGTATGGTACTGTACAGCCAGCCGTCAAAAGAATCGGTCATATTAACCAGCGAATCCATAAAACTACCCATGAAAAAACACTCCTTCCCGTGTCGTAAAATACTACGTTTTATCATACCACATCACCGCTTTAGTGACAAGAAGGAATGTTTTCATGATAGGTTTCCCTGAGTCTATCGATGGCCATTTCCGGACTCATGGTGTGATACATCAGATACACAGCCTGCATGGTCCTCGGCTTTGCCTGTTTCAGAATTTCTTTGCTGCTTTCGCCGGTATAGTAATGCCAGTAGCGGTACAGGTAGCCCGTCCAGAAAAGGGTTTCTCTGTCATAGGGCTTGCCGGCCACAAAACCGTCGGCGTTTTCGTCCTTCAGCCGAGAGAGAATATACGCCTCTCCCGACCACTGCATATGGCTGAATTCCTTATCCAGATCCTCGGCGGCTGCGGAGC
>CAZGED010000022.1:5476-15493 GCA_964525085.1 uncultured Senimuribacter sp. | reverse complement strand
TCGGCAGAGTATGCTTCCGGATTCCATAATGATAATAGAGCCCGGCCTGCGCGCCCCAGCAGATGTGGAAGGTGCTGTGAACGTGGCGCTTGGACCACTCCATGATCTCGCAGAGCTCCTCCCAGTAATCTACCTCTTCAAATTCCATCAGCTCTACCGGCGCGCCTGTGATGATCATGCCGTCGTAGAACTTTTCGCGGACCTGATCAAAGGTCTTGTAAAATGCGATCATGTGCTCCTCGGATGTATTGGAAGCCTTGTGGGTGCTGGTCTGCAGCAGCTCCAGTTCCACCTGCAGCGGCGTGTTTCCCAGCAGCCTCGTCAGCTGTGTTTCTGTATCGACCTTGGTCGGCATCAGATTCAGGATCAAAATCTGCAGCGGCCGGATGTCCTGGGTCATAGCCCGGGTATCGGTCATGACAAAGACGTTCTCCTTGGTCAAGGTCTCGATAGCCGGTAAATTGTTTGGTACTTTAATTGGCATATGTAAACTCCTCCCGTTTCAGTTGGATTTGAATACTCGTCAGCGTTAGCCTTAACATTAGCTTTAACATTACTATTATGCGCTAAATCCGCCACAGTTGCAAGGAGTTTTTGCTGCGTCGCTTTTTCCTCACTGTATCTTATTGCTCTGTCTCCAGATCCTCATCTTCTCCGCCTCACGAATCAGCTCTTCCCGGAAATCGGGATGGGCCACAGAGATCAGCTTTTCGGCCCGCTCCCAGAGGCTGCACCCGGCCAGATTGACCATGCCCTGCTCCGTGACCAGATAATAGGCGTGGCTGCGCGGATCGGTCACCACGTTGCCGCCGCCCAGAGAAGGCACGATGCGGGAGCTGAGACGCCCGGTCTTCTTGTCGAGGAAAGTGGACGTCATGCAGAGAAAGGACTGGCCGCCCTTTGACAGAAACGCTCCGTACTGGAAATCCAGCTGGCCGCCGGTGCCGCTGATCTGGCGGCAGCCTGCCGACTCCGCACAGGTCTGGCCGAAAAGGTCTGTCTGGATGCAGTTGTTGACAGAAACCATATTCTCCTGCTGGCCGATGACCTGAGGCAGGTTGATGTAGTCCACCGGATAGCCGGCGAGGCCGGGATTCTCCCCGACCCAGTCATACAGCTCCCGGCTACCCAGACAAAGGCTCCATACGCCCTTGCCCCGGTTCAGTGTTTTCCGCCGGTTGGTCAGCTTGCCGCAGCGGTACAGATCCAGATAGGCGTCGCACAACAGTTCCGTATGCATGCCCAGGTCCTTCACATCTGAGTCCGCGATCAGCTTTCCCACCGTGTTAGGCGTGCCGCCGATGCCCAGCTGCAGCACCGCGCCGTCACGGATTCGCGAACAAATGGATTCCGCTATGGCCTGGTCTGCGTCGGTCGGGACCGTAGCCGGAAGGATCGGGAACGGCTCATGTTCTCCCTCTATGATGTAGTCCGCCTGGGAAAGATGAATACAGTCGTGCTCACCGCCATACGTTCTCGGCAGCTGCTCATCTACCTCCAGAATAACGGTGCGTGCCTTTTCCAGAATGGCATAGACCGCCGAATTGGTCAGAGAAAAGCTGAAATATCCGTGCCGGTCCATAGGACTGACGGAAATACAGGCTATATCCACATGCAGGAATTCCCGATAGTATTTGGGCTGGCTGCTGTAGTTCATCGGGATGTAGCTGCACAGGCCCCGATCTGCGTATTTCCGCTCTATGGCGCTGAGGTGCCAACTGTGATAGCGGAAGGTCTCTCCTTCCGGATCGGCTTCCAGGACAGCCAGCGGACGCATCAGCAGGCCGCCCCGTATTTTCACGTCCTCCAGCTCCCGGCGGCGCTCCGCCAGGGCCTTGTCAAAGAGCACCGGCATCTGCGAGATCATTCCGTAATCCACCCAGTAGCCGTTCTCTACCAGCAGCGCGGCCTTCTCCGCGCTGATCTTCTTTTTGTTGTATTCGCTCTGCAACAGCATTATTTCCCCTCCCCTGCAAGTTTTGCCAGTTCTGCGTACCTGTCTTTTGACGCCTGCTCCGCCTGGGCGAACAGCTTCTCCGCATTCTCCGGAAAGGATTGATGTAAGGACGCGTAGCGGTTTTCCCCTTCCAGAAACTCACGATAGCTTACGGACGGCCCCTTGGAATCCAGGCTGAGCTTTCCCGTCTCTTTGTTCGGATCATACCTGTACAGGAACCAATAACCGGAATCCACGGCACGCTTCATTTCCGCCTGGGCCTGGTCCATGCCTGTCTTCAGCCCGTGATTGATGCACGGCGCGTAGGCGATGACCACGGACGGACCGTGAAAATGCTCTGCCTCGTCGATGGCCTTCAGCAGCTGATTCGGGTCAGCGCCCATGGCAACGCTGGCGACGTAGCAGTTGCCCTGAGACATCAGGATCCTTCCCAGATCCTTCTTGGCCGTCTTCTTCCCCGCACTCTGGAACTGAGCCACCGCGCCCAGCGGCGTAGCTTTGCTGCTCTGTCCGCCTGTGTTGGAATAGACCTCCGTATCCACGATGAAGATGTTGATATCCTCGTTCTGCGCCACCACATGGTCCAGGCCGCCGTAACCGATGTCATAAGCCCATCCATCGCCGCCGTACATCCACACGGTCTTCCTCGCCAGCTGATCCCGATGGGCCAGAATCTGCTCCTTCAGCTCCCCGCCGCGGCCTGTCAGCGTTCTTTCCTCCAGCGCCATCGTCAAAATCTGTGATGCCTCCTGAGAGGTGTCCACATCGTCAAAGGTTTCCAGCCAGTATTCCACCGGCCATGACAGGGACGGCACAGCCTTTGCCAGTTCTTCGATCCATGTGCGCAGCTTCTGTCTCTGCTGTTTCATGGACAGCAGCATGCCCAGAGCGAACTCCGCGTTGTTCTCGAACAGAGAATTGCTCCACGCCGGACCTCTTCCTTCGGCGTTGACCGTATACGGCACCGACGGCATCGCCGCGCCCCAGGCCTGGGTACAGCCGGTGGCGTTGACCCAGTACATCCTGTCTCCGTACAGCTGGGTCAGCAGCTTGGCGTAAGGCGTCTCACCGCAGCCCGCGCAGGCGCCGGAAAACTCACACAAAGGCTGCTTAAACTGGCTGCCTTTGACAGTATTCCCGGCGAAACAGTCTTTTTCTTTGATGGTCAGGCCATATTCCCACTGAGGGCTGACGGCCGTCAGTTCCGGCGCGGCTTCCATGCGCAGGGCAGTCCCTTTCTTCGGACACACGGCGGCGCAGCTGCCGCAGCCGGTGCAGTCCATGTCGCTGATCTGCAGGGAGAAGTACATGCCCTTCGCCCCTTTGGCCTCTGCCGTCACAAAGCCTTCCGGCGCGCGGTTCTTCTCCTCCTCATTCAGCAGATAAGGGCGGATCACCCCGTGAGGACATACATAGGAGCAGCGGTTGCACTGGGCGCAGCTGCCGGCGTCCCAGACCGGCAGCCGGGACGCGATGCCTCTCTTTTCGTAGGCCGTGGTTCCCATAGGCATGGTGCCGTCCTGATACTCCATGACGGCGGATACCGGCAGACTGTCTCCCTTCTGGGCGTTGAGCGGCATCAGGATGTTCCTGATGAACGGAGGCAGATGAGATGTATCAACCCTGGCGGCCTCCGCGCCTTTTTCCCCGTCCAGCACTACGCGGACTACCTGTTTCATTCCGGCGTCGATGGCCTGCAGGTTTTTCTGAACTACGGCCTCGCCCTTTTTCTGAAAAGACTTTCTGGCCGCCTCCTTCATCCGCTCCATGGCCTCGGCCTCCGGCAGAATCCCGGCCAGCTTGAAGAAAGCCGCCTGCAGCACCATGCTGATCCGGTTGCCCAACCCCAGGCCCTCAGCGATGCCGCCCGCGTCCACCATATAGAATTTAGCATGCTTTTCCAGCAGCTGCGCCTTTACCTCCGCAGGCAGGCTCCGGTTGGCCTCCTCCGGGCTCCAGCGGCTGTTGAGCAGGAAAACGCCGCCGTCCTTCAGCTCGGATACGATATCATATTTTTCCAGGAAGGACTGGTTGTGGCAGGCGATAAAGTCAGCTTCCTTGACCAGATATGTAGACAAAATCGGCGTGTTCCCAAAGCGGAGGTGGCTTTTGGTGATGCCGAAGGACTTCTTGGTATCGTACTCAAAGTAGCCCTGGGCGTACATGTCCGTGCTTCCGCCGATGATCTTGATGGAATTCTTGTTGGCGCCGACGGTGCCGTCGCTGCCCAGGCCCCAGAACTTGCAGGCCTTGGTCCCCTCATTTCGGATGCGGAAGCTTTCATCTACCGGGATAGACAGTCCGGTCACGTCGTCTTCGATGCCTACGGTGAACTCGCCTGCCGGCTGCTCACAGAGCAGATGGTCGAAGACCGCTTTGATCTGCGCCGGCGTGGTATCCTTTGAGGAAAGGCCGTAACGTCCGCCACAGAGATACGGCCGGTCTTCTCTGTTGGCGAAGGCCGCGCAGACCGCCAGATACAGCGGTTCTCCCGCCGCGCCCATCTCCTTGCAGCGATCCAGCACGGCAATCTTCTTCACGGTCTTCGGCAGGGCTGCCAGCAGGTGCTCCCGGGAGAACGGATTAAACAGGTGGACCTGGATATAGCCGACCTTCTCACCGCACCGGTTCAGAGCCTCTACCGTCTCTCTGGCCGCGCCGCTGACGGACCCCATGGCCACGATGACCCGCTCGGCGTCCTCCGCCCCGTAATAATTGAACAAATGATAGTCTTCCCCTGTGATTCGGTTGATCTCCTCCATGTAGCCTTCCACCACTGCCGGCACGTTGTCGTAGGCCGTGTTGTTGGCCTCCCGGAACTGGAAGTACACATCCGGGTTCTGCACGGTGCAGCGCAGGGTCGGATGGTCAGGATTCAGGGCTTCCCTGCGAAACTTTTTCAGAGCCTCCCGGTCCAGCAGGCGATCGAATACCTCGTAAGGAATCGCTCTGATCTTCTGCATCTCGTGGGAGGTTCGGAAGCCGTCGAAAAAGTGCATGAACGGCACCCGACTTCTGATCGCGGACAGATGGGCGATACCTGCCAGATCCATGGTCTCCTGCACGCTGCCGGAGGACAGCTGGGCGAAGCCGGTCTGACGGCAGTTCATCACGTCGCTGTGATCGCCGAAGATGGACATGGCGTGGGTTCCTACAGTACGGGACGCCACGTGGAGCACGCCGGGCTGTCTGGTTCCGCTGATCCGGTGAAGTGCCGGAATCATCAGCATCAACCCCTGTGATGACGTAAAGGTGGTGGCCAGAGAGCCGGCTTCCAGAGCGCCGTGAACAGCGCCGGCGGCTCCGGCCTCGGACTGCATCTCCACCAGCGTAACCGCCTGTCCGAACAGATTCTTTTTGCCTGATGCCGACCACTGGTCTGTCTTTTCTGCCATAGGCGAAGACGGCGTGATCGGATAGATCGCGGCAATCTCAGAAAAGGCGTAGGCCGCGTAAGCCGCCGCCTCGTTGCCGTCAGCAACCATACTGTACTGTTTACCCATAAAAAACCTCCTTTGAAATATTGGTTTCGTACATATCTCTTAGGAGGATTTTACCATCGTTTTCATGATGCATAAAACGGTAAAAAATCATATTTAACATTCTATGTTAGAATGAATTTTTCCTGGACTCTGTCATATAGGGCAGAATAGGGCAGAAATTCCTCTTCGTTAAAGCTCTTTACATAGGCCATCAATTCCTGCTCAAATTCCTCGGCGGCGGTGATCTTGCTGTCGCCCTCGACGCCTTTCTTCAGGAAGAACAGCTCCCACGTATCGGAACAGTCTTCCAGCTCATAGATCTGGATGCTGACGTTTCCCGCAACGGAAGCAGCCATGGGCAGGGTGCATACGGCCCAGTAATCGGTCCCTTCCAGAAACGGAACGATACCCTGCACCGTATTCAGCTCCAGGCGGCTCTCCAGCTTTCCGCCGAACCAGTTCTTCCTCCATTCGTTCATGCTGCGGAAATTTCCGCCGGTAAAGCGGATCTCCCGCGACGGATCCAGGTCCGCCGGCGAGATCTTCCGCGCGGGACCTGGCTCTGGGTCGTAACGGATGATGCACAGCGTTTGACGGCTGATGCACTGCCGCAGGATGCCCGGCCGGTCGGACTCGTAAGCCACGATGCCGTAGTCCAGCATGTGATGGTCCAGCATCTCGTAGATCTGGTCGGAGTTGTAGATGCCGGCCACGATGCGGATGTCTGGATGGTTCTCCAGAAACTGCTTCAGGAAAGGAGCGATGAATCCATAATAGGAGCTTTCGCTGATGCCCAGCATGATGGTGGAAAGGGAGGCGTGCTTCAGACTCTCCGTCTCCTCAAACAGGTTTTTCCACCGCTCTGCCACGTTGATGAACAGCTCGCCCTGGCGGGTCAGCAGAATCTCCCGCTTTCCCTTTGTCCGCCGGATCAGACGGCAGTTCAGCTCCTCTTCCAGGGCCTGCAGCCGCTTGCTCACCGTGGACTGGGAAAGATACAGCCGCTGGGACGTCTTTGTAATGTTTCTGGTCTGCACCAGATCCAGGAATATCTCGATGGTCCTGTAATTCATAGGCTTTCCCCTCTTCCATTCCTCTTTATAAGCCCTGTTCTTTCAGCTCTTCCTGAATCTGCTTTATCTCCTCGTTTCGCTTGGTCTTCGCAGTGGTGGTTTTGATGGTCGGCTGATCGGACAGGAAGTATTTCTTCACCATCTTGTAGGCAGGCATACCGGCATTGATCCGGTCCATATCCTCGTCCAGCTTTTCTGCCAGCGCTTCCGCCGTCATGTTATGCTCCGACAGATACCCTTTGTCGTAGACCACCTTTGCCCACAGGACGAAATCGTTTGCCTTGTTTCTGGTAAAGACCATGCTCTCCTCCACGTAAGGCAATACGTTGATCAGGTTTTCGATTTCCTCCGGATAGACGTTCTTACCGTTCTTCATGACGATGACGTTCTTCTTCCGGCCGCTGATAAACAGGTACCCCTCATCGTCGATATAGGCCAGGTCGCCCGTATGGAACCAGCCGTCGATGAGCACCTCGTCGGTGGCCTCCTGATTGTCGTAGTAGCCCAGCATCACGTTGTCGCCTCTGACCACCAGCTCTCCGATGCCTTCTTCGTTGGGATCCAGGATTTTGGCTTCCACGTTAGGCATAACCTTGCCGCAGGAGCCCGGCTTCAGGTAGCGGTAGGTCTCGCTGGAAATGGTAGGCGCCGTCTCCGTCAGGCCGTAGCCCTGCACTGTCAGAATGCCCAGGTCGTTAAAGCCCTTGGATACCACCGGATCCAACGCCGCCGCGCCGTTGATGATGAAGCGCATCCGTCCGCCCAGCTGGTCGATGATGGCCTTGAACATCTTCCTTCTCAGGTGGATGCCCACCTTGTCGCCGGCGCTGCAGACCTTCATGGCAAAGGCCACTTTACTCTCCATGCCCTGGTCGGCAATGGCCTTGTTGATCTTCTTGTACATGCTCTCCAAAAGCAGCGGCACGCTCATGATCACCGATACGCCGTACTCCTTCAGGTTCATGGTGATGTATTTCAGACCGTCGCAGAAGCAGTTCTTCATGCCCTGTGACAGGAAGGTCAAAAGCCCGCTCATGCCGTAGCAGTGATGCAGCGGCAGGATCATCATGTTGACGTCGTCCGGGAAAAACAGTTCTTCGCAGTTCATGCCGTAGTTGCAGCTCATGAAGTTACGGTGGGACAGCATGACGGCCTTGGACTGGGACGTGGTGCCGGAGGTGAACAGCAGATAGCTCATGGCGTCAGGATCGATCTCCGCGTCCAGATAGCGACGATCCCCCGCTTCCACCAGCTTCTGTCCCTGGTCGATGAGATACATCATAGGCGTTCCCACTTCACTTTCAAAATCCATAGAGATGAGCAAAGACAACCTGGTGGACTTCTCCTCGTAGATCTCCTCGATGATTTTCGCGATTTTCCTGTCGTAAAAGATCACCTCGGCGTCGCTTCGCTGAAGACAGCTGACCAGCTCTTCCTTCTGCAGCGCCTTGTCCAGGGGCACGGTAACGCCGACACCGCAACTGGCGGTAAAGTAGGCCAGGCACCAGTTGTAGCTGTTGTCTCCGATGACAGCCACCCGCCTGCCCTGATAGCCTCTCTCTACCAGGGCCGTGCCCAGATAGCCCATGGTCTCAAAGAGTTTGGCATAGGTGGTGTTGATGTAGTTGACTTCCTTCGTCTTCTTGTCCTTGATCTTGGTGACAAAGGCCACCTTGTCCGCGTACTTCTCCGCCGACGTCCGCAGCAGTTCCCGCAGGTCGCGGAATTCATAGAACTTCTTTTCTAATTTGTAATCCTTCATTGATCTATCCTCTGTATCCTTAAGGTTTCCCTTCTTCTCCACTTATAGAGTAACATTATATACAGAAATTGTCAAACGCTAACCTTTCATTTTTCTGAAAGCGCCTTTGAAGCTTCGTTGAAGCTCTGTTGAAAATCCCGCCGAAATCCTCGCCGATTCATCAAACATTCGTTCTCATGCCCTATTATGCCACATTTTCCTGTCTGATACAAGAAAAAAGCGCAGACGCCGGATCTGGGCCGGCAGTTTGCCTCTTGACTTGACTTCTTTGTTGTGCTAGAATTCTTAGATATAGAGTTCATAACCAATAAACCGTTGAGTAAGAGTAGTAACCGGCACAGGTCGTCTTCAGAGAGCCGCAGATGGTGGGATTGCAGCGATGGACAGGCCGGGGAATGGGCTTACGAGGGCAAACCGAACCGTGCGGCGATGGACGGGACGGCCAGAGAGAAAAACTCCGGCTGACACCCTTTGACAGTGCGCAGTAGGGGCGACGGGTTCGACCGTTATATCGAGGGGCATATGACGGTATGCCCGTGAGTGGGTCTGTTCGCGAGCGCAGATCAACGAGGGTGGTATCGCAGAAGCATCGCTTTTGTCCCTTGGCGGGCAAAAGCTTTTTTGATTTTAAGAAAGAAGAGGTAATGACAATGAAAAGAGTATTCTCCGGCGTACAGCCGACCGGCAACATTCACTTAGGTAATTATCTGGGTGCGCTCAGACAGTTTGTAGAACTGCAGGAAGATCACGAATGCATCTACTGCATCGTCGATATGCACGCGATCACGGTACCGCAGGATCCGAAGGAACTCCATGAGCATATTCTGGACGTGGCTGCCCTGTATCTGGCGGTAGGCATCGACCCGAAGAAATCCATCGTCTTTGTCCAGTCCGACGTATCGGGCCACGCAGAGCTGGGATGGGTGCTCAACTGCAACTGCTACACCGGTGAGCTTTCCAGAATGACCCAGTTCAAGGCAAAAAGCCACAACAAAGAGTCCGCACCGACGGGTCTGTTCACCTACCCGGTCCTCATGGCCGCCGACATCCTGCTCTACGACACGGACATCGTCCCTGTGGGCAACGATCAAAAGCAGCACATCGAGCTTTGCCGTGACATCGCCATCCGCGTTAACAACACCAAGAAAAAGACCTTCGTCGTGCCTGAAGGCCGTTATCTGAAGGAAGGCGCCCGCATCATGGCTCTGGACGATCCGACCCAGAAGATGAGCAAATCTGCGGAAAACATTCACAGCCGCATTTCCCTGCTGGACGATCCGGCCAAGATCAAAAAGTCCATCATGAAGGCGACCACAGATTCGGAAGGCGTGGTCCGCTTTGACGTGGAGAACAAGCCGGGTATCAGCAACCTGATGAACATCTACAGCGTGCTGGCCGGCGTTTCTCTGGAACAGATTGAGAAGGATTACGCAGGCAAAGGCTACGGCGACTTCAAGAAGGATCTGGTGGAGATCACGATCGACGCCCTGGCCCCGATTAAAGCCAGATTTGAAGAGATCCGCTATTCTGACGATCTGGTAGAGATTCTGAAAGACGGCGCCGTCCGGGCACGCGCCATTGCGGAACCTGTCATGCAGAGAGTCAAGGAGAACTTCGGTCTGGGCCTGTAACCCCGGGGCTGTAACCCTGGGGCTGTAACCCCGGGATCATGACCCTGGAATCGTATCCGGCAGGCAGCCGCCTTCGTCCCGCGCGGAGGCGGCTGTTCTTCATCGGCCGAAT
>CAZGED010000022.1:0-5466 GCA_964525085.1 uncultured Senimuribacter sp. | reverse complement strand
CATCAGGTTGGATCGCTGCCGGACCGGTCCTCTTCCCCCTCCCGACCGTTTTACCGCCGGTTTTCTTTTTTCATTTTTTGATTTTTCTCTTCACATCTGCGATTTTTTATGCTATAATATCAGTGTTATGCGCCAGTAGCTCAGGGGATAGAGTAGCACACTCCGAATGTGAAGGCCGCAGGTTCGATTCCTGTCTGGCGCACCAAAAAAGTCTTTGGGACCGTCTGGATTCCACGTTGAAATCCGGCGATATCAAAGACTTTTTTTATTCCGTTTGGTCGAAAAGACGCGGCCGGCAGATCCGGCAAAAAACGCCAGGACACGGCGATGCCTGCCGGCCCGCGCCCTACTCTTCTCTGTCGATACTGTTGAAGCCTTTGCCACTGCCCCATACAGTCTCCACGTGAAGTACCGTAACAAAGGCCCCTGGGTCTTCGGCCGCCAGGAACCGTTTCAGCAGCATGCTCTCGCGAGGTGAGCACAGTACCACCAGCTCTTTCTTCTCCTGCCCGGTAAATTCTCCCACCATAGTGCGGCTGGATATGCCCCGGTTCAGATCCTTCATGACAAAGGCCACGGTTTCCTCCGCTTTGGAGGTCAGGATGTTGACCTGTACGATCTTCGTCTCAAAGCCGTACATGATAAAGTCCACCATCTTGGACGCGATGAACTGGGTCACCAAAGCGTACAGGGCGATATTCCGCCCGTAGATAAAAGCGGAGATGATGATAATGCAGGCGTCCAGCATCAAAAGAATCCGGCTGATATCCACCTGAGGCGCCAGCTTCTTCTTGATGATCTTTGCGATGGACTCCGTACCGCAGAAGGCGTAGCCCCGCCAGAATACGATGCCGTTGCAGACGCCGGAAAAGACGCCGCAGAATATGGCCGCCAGAATCACGTCCTTCTCCTCCAGGAGCTGAAAGTCGAAGAACTCCATGACGAACAAAACAGCCGGATACAGGATCGTCACCACCAGAACCTTTTTCGCCTCCCGAAAGCCGATGGCGGCGATGACCACGACCAGAATGAGGAACGCACCGGCATAGTAGGCCAGCGAAAAATTGATATCTACAAAATACTGCATGATGCGCACGATGCCGGTCAGGCCGCCGCTGGTCAGACCGTTGGGGATCATCACCGCGGTGGTAGCAAAGGCGCCGACGGCACAGGCTATGACCAGAAAAAGGGCATCGGCCAAAGCCGGTTTCAGCTTATCCTTCATACTCGATCCTTTCATATACAACGTTGCCGAAGATGTCTACGACCTTTACGCAAATGGAGCAAGAACCTCCCACGATCTTCTCGCAGAATTCCGGCAGGCTTCCCTTTGTCCGGGTAAAGACCTGCTCCGGCCGGTGCACCTGATCCCGCGGATCAAAGTCCACGCTCCACGCAGAAACCATCTCCAGGGGAGATTCCTTGACGATCCGGGCCACCGTCTCCTTGGCCTTTTCATCTACGTTTCTGGCAAGGTTTCGCTCTGACAGGGACAGCAGCCTGACCCGCAGCAGCACCTTGTCAGAGGAAGGAAACGGCTCCGCCGCAAGGCCCACCTTCACCGACATTGACGGCTTCTTTGCCAGGGTGAGCGTATCATAGACCCGGAACGCCGCTGCCGCTCCGGAGCCGCCGGCGCCGCCAAAATCATCACCGCTGTTAAAACGGCTGAGACGGCTGATGGTGCTTTCCACCGCCAGCCTGCCGGAATCGCAGGCGATAAACCGCCTTTTTTTCGCCGTTGCCACCGCCGCCAGCGTCCCGCTGCCGCAGAAAAAGTCGGCGCACAGGTCGCCTTCCCGGGTGCAACTTTCCATCATGCGGGCGATCAGCTGTTCCGGCTTCTGCGTGGCATAGCCGGTCCGCTCCGCCGAGGTGCGCCCCACCATGTCGATGTTCCAGACGTCCTTCATGCTGACCATGGTGTACCAGCCCACTTCGTCCTTGTATTCCTTGACGCCCTTGAAATGATACGGCTTCAGCTGCCGGTTGTAGGACTTCTCCTGCTGCGGGAAAAACCGGTATTTCCCTGTTTTGCTGTACACCAGGATCGTGTCGTGCTTGCGGGCAAAGTGCTTCTTGCCGGAGCCGCCGGACTTGTAGGTCCAGACGATCTCATTGACAAAGTTTTTCTCTCCGAAGATCTCATCCATGAAGACCTTTACATAGTGGGCAGCGTGCCAGTCCAGATGGACCCAGATCAGCCCGTCGTCGGCCAGCAGATCCCGCATGAGATACAGCCGGGCCGTCAGCATCTTCAGATAAGATGCCAGCCCCTTTTCCCACTTGTCCGCGTAGGCCAGATGGCGGATGTTTTCACCGCCGGCCCTGATTACCGCGTCGTAATCCGCCTTGGAAAAGAACGGCGGATCGATATAGATCATCTGGATCTTTCCCCCCATGTCCTGTTCTGTCAGCAGAGTCTTCATCACCGCCTTGTTGTCGCCGCAGATAACCATGTTCTCCGTTGCCGCCGCCTGGCGCGGATTTACCTCTTCGACCAGGGTCAGCGGCTTACCTTTTGCGTTTTCGTACTGTCTTTTTCCGGCTTTTTTGATTCTCGTGAATTCGCTTATCAGGCTCATGTTTCTCTCCTCCAAGAAGTACCGGGATCAGCTCTTCCCGGCCTGCCTTCTTCAATGCTTTGATAACGGTGTTTCTGTTTTCCGGCTTATTGTAGTGGATCAGCGCACGCTGCAGCTTCTTCTCCTCCAGATCCTTCGCCACATAGACCGGCTCCATGGTAAACGGGTCCTTTTCCGTATAATACATGCAGGTAGCCAGCGTGGCCGGCGTCGGGTAGAAGTCCTGCACCTGATCCGGCACAAATCCATATTCCTTCAGGAACAGGGCCAGCTCCACGGCGTCTTCCAGGGTGCTGCCGGGATGGGAGCTGATCAGATAGGGGATCAAATACTGCTTCAGCCCCAGCTGTCGGTTGACCTGCCTGTAGCTTTCCGCAAAGTCCAGAAAGACTTGTTTTTCCGGCTTCCTCATGTAGTAGAGGACCCTGTCAGAGATGTGCTCCGGCGCCACCTTCAGGGTGCCGCTGACGTGATACTGGCACAGCTCCCGCAGGAAGGACCGGTCTTTGTCGGCCATGACATAGTCGTAGCGGATGCCGGATCGGATGAAGACCTTCTTCACGCCGGGCACGGCCCGCACCGCCCGCAGCACGTCCAGATAGTCCTGATGATCCACATCCATGTTTTTGCACGGACGCGGGTACAGACAGTCCCTGTGCTTGCACACGCCGTTTTTCAGCTGCTGTCTGCAGGCCGGACGGCGAAAATTAGCCGTAGGCCCGCCCACGTCGTGGATGTAGCCCTTGAAGTCAGGCAGCTTCGTCAGGTTCTCAGCCTCCCTCACCAGCGATTCTTTGCTGCGGCTGCGCACCTGCCTGCCCTGATGATAGGTCAAAGCGCAGAAGCTGCAGCCGCCGAAGCAGCCCCGGCTGGACACCATGCTGAATTTGATCTCCCGAAAGGCGGGGATACCGCCGGCTTCCCGGTACATAGGGTGTTCCTCGTTTTCATAGGGCAGCTCGTAGACGTCGTCCAGCTCCAGCTGCTCCAGGGGCGGCTGCGGCGGGTTGACCACTACCCAGACGTTGTCCGTGTACCGCTCCATCAGCCTTTTGCCGTTGATATAGTCGTTGCTGCGATAGACGCAGGCGAAACTTTTGCAGTAGGCGTCCCTGGACGCTGCAATCTCGTCAAAGTCGGGCAGCCGCACCGTCTCTCCATCGTCATCAAAGGCTTCCGCCCTGTAGCAGGTGCCTCTGATCCAGGTGATATGCCGCACATCGATGCCCGCGTCCAGTGCCTCGGCGATCTCCACCACAGCGCGCTCCCCCATGCCGTAGATCAAAAGGTCCGCCCGCGCGTCCAGCAGAATCGACCGCCGGACTTTATCACTCCAGTAATCGTAGTGGCCCAGGCGGCGAAGGCTGGCTTCGATGCCGCCGATGATGACCGGAACATCCTTGTACGCCTCCCTCGCCCGGTTGCAGTAAACGATGACAGCCCGGTCCGGCCGTCCTCCGGCCCTGCCGCCGGGCGCGTATTCGTCCACCTTCCGTTTCCGCTTAAAAACGGAGTAGTTGTTGACCATGGAGTCCACGGTGCCGCTGTTGATCAGAAAACCCAGCCTCGGCCTTCCGAACCGTCTGAAATCCTCACAGCTGTGATAATCCGGACGGGCCAGGATTCCCACCTTGTAGCCCCTGCTTTCCAGCAGGCGGCTGATGATGGCCGTGCCAAAGGAGTGGTGATCCACATAGGCGTCGCCGGTGACCAGAACGAAATCCACCTGCTCCCAGCCCCGCTTTTCCATGTCCTCTTTTGTAACAGGTAAAAACATCGCTCTCCTCTTGTCCCTGAAATCTTGTCCCGAAAAGAAAGGGGCAGTCAGACGCCGCCTCCTGTTTCCCTTTGCTATTGTATTGAGACTATTGTACTGAAACCTGAATGGATGTCAGGCCCTGATTTTCGATCAGCTTGTTCACGGTTTTCGCTTTGCTTCCCGCCAGCTTGATCGTTCCATCTGTCAGTTCTTTGCAGACGGCCTGGTAATCCTCCGCGGTGAAGACCTGGAAATTGCCCTGCTTCACCGGAACAGAGATGCCGCCTTCGGATACTCCTGCGGTCACCGTCTTTCCGCCTTCAAAGCTGCCGTCATACACCTTTGACAGTTGCGCGTATACCGCGTTGCCGCATTCTTTGACCACTGATCCCAGAAGATTCTTGGAAGGACTGCTCACCCTTCCGGCGGAAAAAACCGCTGCGTCAGCGATCTCTGCCTCCACGGCTACAGAATCAAAGATGCCGTTGCCGCAGGCGAAAATCAGCTCTGTATCGCCCGCATACCACGTTTCCGCTTCACTCTGTATCCGCGCCGCGCTCTCATCCTGGTCAAAATATTTGTAATTGATGCCTACATACCAGCCCTTTTCCTCTGCCGCCTGATTGCAGCCCTGGAGAAAGCCGTAGCCATAGCGTTTCGTAGCGGAGCTTTTGCCCTTTGCCATGAAACCGAGGCTGCTGTATCCCTCCATGACAGCGCTGTAGCCGGCTAAAAAACCGGCCTGTGTCTCGTTAAAGGAAATGCACCGGCAGTTTTCCGCAATCTCAGACTTTCCCTCTTCATTGAGGGGCGTGCCGTCCACATAGAGGAAGGTCAGATCCTCATACTTGCTTTGGGCTGTATAGATCACCCGCTGAAAGGCCTCGCCGCAGCAGACGATGACCTTTGCTCCGGCCTGGGCCGCCGCGTCGATCTGCTCCAGCCTGCCGTCGTCAGAGTCCGCCGCCGGCTCATAGTATTTGAAGGTTATCCCGCTGTCCTCCGCGTAGCGGCGCAGGCCCTCCCACGTATCCTGGGTGTTTCCCCCATCGTCGATGGAAACAGTCTCCGACTCTGTGATCATGGCGATCTCGTATTCCGGACTGCTCTGGACAGCCTCAC
>CAZGED010000021.1:0-15645 GCA_964525085.1 uncultured Senimuribacter sp. | reverse complement strand
TCGTGATGATCGATGTCATGAGCGGCCCGGCCTATGTTGTCCGGGTCATCATGACCTTTTTGCCGGTTGCTTTGGCGTGTCTGGAGGGGAAACCCCATATCGGAATACGTTTTACCGTCCTGTTTATCCTCGCTACGTTACTGGAGGGATTTTCTCAGGAGCATATCGGCGGCATCCCCGGAATGGTGATCCTGTTCATCTGTTATATGGTGACACAGTTTGCGCCAACCATCATGATGGTTTGGTATTGCATCTCCACGACAAAAATCAGTGAATTTCTGGCAGCGATGAACCGTATGCATGCGCCTCTGGGCCTGTCCATCTCTATTTCGGTCATGATGCGTTTTTTCCCGACGCTGGGAGAAGAATACCGCTATATCCGTGACGCAATGAAAATGAGAGGTATTCGGCTTGCCGGAGGAAATCCCGTCAAAATGGTGGAGTACCGCATCATACCGTTGCTTTTCTCCACAATGAACATTGGAGATGAGTTGTCCGCCGCCGCGGTGACCAGAGGACTTGGGGCGCCGGTCAGACGGACCAATGTCTGCGAGATCGGCTTTGGCATCTGCGACTATGTCATCGCAGCTGCCGCCGTGATCCTGACAGGATTGTTTTTGTTCTTTTCCTATGAAGGGGGACTGATATTATGATAGAGATTCAAAATGTGAGCTTTCACTATGCAGGCGGATCCGCGTCCGGAATCGAACACATCAACCTGACGATCCCGGACGGCGAATGCCTGCTGTTATGCGGCGCCTCCGGCTGTGGAAAAACGACCGTGACCAGACTGATCAACGGACTGATCCCCCTCTTTTTTAAAGGAGAGCTTACCGGAGAAGTCCTCGTGAATGGAGAAAACGTCAAGGAAAAAGAGCTTTATGACCTGGCGGGGATCGTAGGCTCTGTCTTTCAGAATCCGAGAAGCCAGTTCTTTTCGGTTGACACGGACGGGGAAATTGTGTTCGGCCCGGAGAACATTGGGCTTGTGAAGGAAGAGATCCTGAACCGGAAGGATCGGGTCGTTAACGCTTTGCATTTGGAAAGCCTGCTTGAGCGAAGCCTCTTTGACCTGTCCGGGGGAGAAAAGCAGAAGATCGCCTGTGCTTCCGTTGCGGCCCTTTTGCCGGAGATCATCATTTTAGATGAACCGTCCTCCAACCTGGACTGGAAGGCCATAAAGGACCTGCGGGAAGTGATCAGGCTTTGGAAGTCCCAGGGCAAAACCATCATCATATCAGAGCACCGCCTCTGGTATCTCAGGGACGTTATCGACCGAGCCGTGTTCATGAGTGACGGCAGGATCCGGCGTGAGTGGAAAGGGGAGGAATTTGCCTCCCTTCCGGAAAAGGAGCTCGCTGCCTATGAACTGCGTCCGGTGCAGCTGGAGGAGCGATATATCCGGCAGTTTTCATCGGGATCGGTCTCAGACCGGAAAAGAGGCGTTGCCGTGCAGACCGGCCGCGGTGAAAGGGAAGTCAAATTATCGGACTTCTATTTTACCTACACGCCGAAAAAATACCTGTTCCTGAAAAAAAGATTGAAGGCGGAGGATGAAGGCATCTGTGACCTTTGCATCAAAGACCTGTCGGTGAAGGAAGGGGAGATCATCGGGATCATTGGAGACAACGGCAGCGGGAAATCCACCTTTCTGCGCTGCCTGTGCGGCCTGGAAAAGAGCTGCACCGGCAGACTGACCATGGACGGCCGGGCCTACAGCGGGAAAGATTTGACGAAGATTTGCTATATGGTCATGCAGGATGTGAACCATCAGCTGTTTACGGACAGCGTTCTGAAAGAAGTGCTCCTATCTATGAAACAACCGGACAAAGAGGAGGCGCAGAAGATCCTGAAGGGACTGGACCTGGAGGAGTATCGGGAGAAGCACCCCATGGCTCTTTCCGGCGGACAGAAACAACGGGTGGCAATCGCATCCGCAACGGCAGCGGACGCCAAGATCCTGCTGTTTGACGAGCCGACTTCCGGACTTGACTATCGGCATATGAGGGAAGTTGCCGAACTGTTGAAGTCGTTGTCGCAGACAGGGAAAACCGTATTCGTTTCGACCCACGATCCGGAGCTCGTAGCCCTTTGCTGTGACCGTGTGATCCGGATCGAAGAGGGACACGCAAGAGATATTTCTGCAGATGCGCTCATGTAAAGGCAGGTGGATTTATGGAATGGAAACAGAACGTCACGATCCCGACGGAAGAAAAGGCCGAGAAACCGGGGGAAATTACCGTCTGTCGGCTGCATGAAAATCTGATTTTGCTGCTGATCGACATCAGGACCTATACGATTCCCGAAATCATACCGGCAAAAGAGAGACGTGAAATCCGGGATGCACTTTACATCAATTACAGCACCGGCGGACGCTGTGAGCTGTCCATGAGGGACGGCAGCGCAACGTTTCTGGAAAGCGGAGAGCTTGCTGTCGATCGGGGACATGTAGTGCAGGATAATGGTTCCTTCTACTATCCGAATCAGGCATACCGCGGGGTGGAAATTTGCTTTGCTCCGGGGGAGAGCCTCGACAAAGCGCTGTCTTTGGGATCCCAACATACTGCGATCACAGACAGGTTCTATCGAAGCTATATGGAGCAGGATCGTCTTTTGATCACAAGGCCGGAGGAACGGACTGCCGCCGCTTTTGAAATCATGGCGGAGGATGTCGCACTGGACATGCCAAAGGAGGTTCTGCTCATGGATGTGTACCGCCTTTTGACATTATTGGGGGATCTACGCTTTGCTGAAGCAGCAAGAAGGACCTATTACACAGATACCCAGATGAAGATCGCGAAGCTTGCCATGAAGGAGCTATCCGAAAATTTAAGCAGGCGGATATCCGCAGCGGAGCTTGCCGCCAAATTCGGTGTCAGCGAATCCAGTCTGAAAAATTATTTTCGTGGCGTGTACGGAAAGGGATACCGCGAAAGCTTACATGAGCTGCGTATGAAGAAGGCCGCTGAACTGCTTGAGGGAGACGGCATCCTGGTGAGTCAGGCTGCTGCGGCGGTAGGCTATGCGAGTCAGTCACGCTTTGCAAAGGCATTCAGAGAATACTTCGGCGTTTCTCCCAAAGAGTACAGCCGCAGAGCGCACTTAAACAATCAATAAGAAAGTGAGGCCTTTCGTATGGAAGAAAAAAAGCAAAAGCCAAATGTGATGAAACGAATCAGACCCTATGCCGCGTCACATAGGATGCTCATTACATTGGGACGCGTATTGGCCGCCGTCAGCGCACTGGCTGCCATGGTGCCGTTCTATGATCTATGGAGGATCATCAAAATCGCGGTATCAGGAGAGAATCTGGGCCAAATCAAGTATCTCGGCTGGCAGGCGGTAGGCATTACCCTTCTGGGCATGTTCCTCTATATCTGCGCACTGATGTGCACACATATTGCGGCATTTCGGGTACAGGCCAATATGAGGAGCAGCCTGATGCGCCATATTATGGCCATGCCGATGGGTGTGTTCGACAAAGAGGGGACCGGAAAGATCCGCCGCATTGTGACAGACTCTACGGCTGCCACGGAAAGCTATATTGCCCACAGCCTGCCGGACAAAACCGTCGCGGCGGTCACACCTGCAGGGCTGGTCGCCATGATGCTGATCTTTGACTGGCGGATGGGGTTACTCTGCATGATTCCCGCAATCATCGGATTTGCCTTTATGATGGCCATGATGGGAGAGAAAATGAAGACCAGTATGCAGGAGTATCAAAACGCGCTGGATGCCATGAGTAATGAAGCCGTGGAATACGTGCGGGGCGTTCCCGTGGTAAAAACGTTTGGGCAGACGGTGCATTCCTTCCGCCGCTTCAAACATACGATCGATGCCTATGAGAAGTGGACCATTGCGTATACAAGGAACATGAGACCTGCCATGGTCGCCTTCATGACGGCAATTAACGCTGTTTTTGCGGCTTTGATCGCCGCGGTCTATCTTCTCGGACATCACGGGATCACGCCGGATCTCATTTCCAACGCCATGTACTATATCTTGATCACGCCGGTTTTAACCGTTACGCTGACAAAGATCGCTTACGCCGGCGAGCAGGAAATGACCCTGCTGGATGCCATGGAGCGGGTGGAATCCGTCCTTGCGATGAAACCACTGGATGATGCCGCAGATACCGCCGCAGGCGCCGATGCGGGTAGTAGCCGAGTCAGGGACAGTTCCGTTGTGCTGGATCATGTGAGCTTTCGATACGAAGGCGCAGAAAGAAATGCTCTGTCCGATCTGTCTCTGACGATCCGTGCCGGAAGCAAGGCGGCGCTGGTGGGCCCCAGCGGCGGGGGAAAATCAACCACGGCTCAGCTGATCGCACGGTTTTTTGACGTGACGGAGGGGAGCATCAGGATCGGCGGCGTAGATGTGCGCAAAATACCGCAGGATGCGCTGGCCGAATTGGTTTCCTTTGTATTTCAGGACAGCAGACTTTTGAACACCTCCATCCTGGAAAACGTTCGGCTGGCAAGGCCGGACGCCACAGAAGCTGAGGTGCTGGAAGCATTGGAAAAAGCCCAGTGCATGGACATCATCGAAAAGCTGCCGCAGGGCATCGAAACCGTTCTGGGAACAAAAGGGACCTATCTTTCCGGAGGTGAACAGCAGCGGATTTCCATCGCGAGGGCGATCTTAAAAGATGCGCCTATCCTGATTCTGGATGAAGCTACCGCTTTTGCCGACCCGGACCACGAAGCAAAGGTGCAGGAGGCGTTTACCGCCATGTCAGGAGATAAAACGGTCATCATGATCGCCCACCGGCTTTCCACGGTCATGGACGCAGATGACATCTTCGTGCTTGACGAGGGACGGGTGAGAGAACATGGCACCCATGAAGAGCTCCTGTCACAGGGCGGGTTGTATCAAGAAATGTATGAGGAGTTTCATCGCTCCATACAATGGAAGGTAGGTGCTTAAGCCATGTTAGAAAAATTACAGCATCAGTTTGCGCTGTCCCGTCAGGGAGCAAAGGATATGACCAAGGCGGCCCTTTTAACCGCCGTCTCCAATATGGCTCTGATGTTTCCTGCCATGATGCTCTACCTTTTGATCAGTGATCTGTTAAATGGCGGTCTTCCGGCAGAACACGGCGTCATTTATATCGGGGGCAGTATTGCCATCCTCGCGCTGATCGCAGTGACACAGCATTTCCAATATAACGCTGCCTTTTTCACCACCTATCAGGAAAGCGGCGTGCGGCGGACCGCTATTGCCGAGCGGCTCCGCAGGCTTCCCCTTTCCTTCTTCGGCAAGAAAGACCTTTCCGATTTGACAACCCATATTATGGGGGACTGCGCCACTATGGAGACCGCTTCCAGCCATTGGATCCCGGAGCTTTACGGTGCGCTGATCTCTACCACACTGGTGGGGATCTCTCTCTTTTTCTTTGACTGGAGAATGGCACTGGCCAGTTTCTGGGTAATACCGGTTTCCCTTTTGATCGTGGGGACCTCTTCTTCTGTGCAAAAGAAAGTGGTCCGGCATTCCACAGGGCTGAAGCTTGCTATGGAGGCAGGAATCAGGGAATGCCTGGAGACCGCCAAAGATTTGAAGTCCAACCATGCGGAGAGCCGCTACCTTGCCGGTCTGGACAAGAAAATCAAAGCGGTGGAGCAATACGCGCTGGTATCCGAGCTTACCGTAGCGACTTATGTTTCCCTTGCGCAGATGATTTTGAAAGTGGGAATCGGCACAACTGCGCTGGTAGGCGGCATTCTGCTGGCAGACGGGGATCAAGACCTGAGCGTTCTGACCTTTTTCATGTTCCTGATGCTGGTGGCCCGACTCTATGATCCCATGCAAATTTCCCTCCAGAATTTTGCGGCTATCATAGCGGTGGAGATCAACAGCGAACGTCTGGACGAAGTGCTGTCCCACCCGATGCAGACCGGGTCGGAAAAGTTGACCAATCAGGGCTGTGATATCACCTTTGAGAACGTGAAATTCTCTTACCAGGACGGGCAGCCCATTTTGAATGGCGTCAGCTTTACGGCGAAGCAGGGGGAAGTGACTGCCATCATCGGTCCTTCCGGCAGCGGAAAGACAACGGTTTCCCGGCTCGCCGCGCGATTCTGGGATCTCGACAGTGGAAGGATCACGGTTGGGGGCATGGATGTATCAGAGACAGATCCGGAAACCTTGATGGAACTGTATTCCATCGTATTTCAGGATGTGACTCTGTTTAACAACACGGTCATGGAGAATATCCGCATCGGAAGAAAAGACGCCACAGACGAAGAGGTCATACAGGCTGCAAAGATGGCAAACTGCGAAGGTTTTGTAAAAAAGCTGCCGGAAGGCTATCATACGCAGATCGGCGAGAACGGCAAAGAGCTTTCCGGTGGCGAACGTCAGCGTCTTTCCATCGCGAGAGCTTTTTTGAAGAATGCTCCGATCATTCTGCTGGACGAGGCCACCGCCTCCCTGGACGTGGAAAATGAAACGGAAATTCAGAAGGCCATTTCCGCCCTCGTAAAGGACAAAACCGTCCTTATCATCGCACACCGCATGCGCACCGTCGCCAATGCCGATCAAATCGTGGTCATAAAGGACGGCGTTGTGGCAGAACAGGGCTCTCCTGATCAGTTGATCCGTCAAGACGGAATATACCGCCACATGTGCGAACTGCAAATGCAGTCGTCTGCCTGGAAAATATAAAAAAAGGAAACATGCGATTTGGAGTGTAAACTCCGGCCGCTTTCTTTCATGGCCCATAACGTCCTAAAAGCAGTCTCACCTTCATCTAAATTCCCCGCGCGGACCGCTCCCTGACGATGTACAGCGGCCTCTTCTTGTTTTCCAGATAGTCCTTGGACAGATAGGCTCCGATGATGTAGAGAAACAGCATCTGCAGGCCCGACAAAACCAGGATCAGCGTGACGATCAGATCCATGGACGTCAGCGCACCTGTCGCCCATATGGATTGAATCAGATTGACCAGCAGAAACAGCAGTCCCGCCGCCATCAGGAGTATCCCCGCCGCTCCCGCCAGCTTCAGCGGCGTCGTGGAAAAGGCCAGAATCCCCTCAAAAGCATAGGAGAAGAGGCTTTTGAAGTTCCATTTGGTCTGGCCGCAGGCCCGCTCCACGTTTTCGTAGGGGATCCACTTGGTCTGGAAGCCGACGAAGGAAAACAGCCCCTTCATGTACCGGTTGTATTCCCTCATGTTTAAAATGGCGTCCACCACCGGACGGCTCATCATGCGGAAATCCCCGTGGCCGTCGGTCATATCCAGCTTTGTCAGCTTCTGGCCGATCCTGTAAAAGCTCCGAGACAGCAGGCTCCGCAGCCTGCCGTCTCCCTCCCGTCCGACCCGCAGGCCGCCGCAGCAGTCCCAGCCCTCTTCACCGACGACCCGGTACATCTCCGGCAACAGCGCCGGCGGATGCTGCAGATCCGCGTCCATGAGGATACAGTAGTCCCCCGCCGCCTCCGCCAGTCCGGCGTACATTCCGGCTTCCTTGCCGAAGTTCCGCGAGAAGGAGAGAAAGCGGCAGCGGCTGTCCCGGCGGGCCAGGCCGCGGAGGATCTCTAAAGTCCCGTCCCGGCTTCCGTCGTCCACAAACATCAGCTCAAAATCCACCTGATCCATGGAGTCGGCCACCCGGCTGATTTCCTCATAAAACAGCGGCAGGGATTCCTCCTCGTTGTAGCAGGGAACCACCACGCTGATCAGATCCCGTCCTGCCCGCAGCCCGTCTTTTCCTCTTTTCCTGTCACGGCTGTCCGCCCTATTTTCCATGAGCCGCACCCCTTTCTCTGAAAATACCGTATTTGCACGCGCCGTAGTTGAGCGCCACAGTGATGACGCTGACCAGAACCTTTGATACAGCTGCGCCCATACCCACATAGGAGATCAGCGCCAGCAGAAGCAGGTTTTCCACTGCCAGGGTTGCCAGCCGCAGAGAGAAAAACGCCGCGAACTCCCGCCAGCCGTCCCCCGACGAGTGGAACACCATATGCCTGTTGGCGAAGAAGGCGAAAATCACCGCCCCCAGCCATGCCGCGCTGTTGGCCGTCAGATAATGAACCGACGCCGTCATCAGGAAAAAATACAGAATGTAGTTGACCAGAGTCGTCATGCCGCCGGTGAACACGTACCGCAGCAGCTCCTCCTTGCAAATCAGCTGAAAATACTTCTTCATCTCTTCTCCTTCCTCCTAAACAAAAACATCTCTCCCAAAACCATGACCAGGACCCCCAGGCAGCCCGCCAAACTCAGGGCCTTTCCCCAGGTAAAGCCAGGCGGACTATAGCGTATCAGTATCTGGTGCGTCCCGGCTCCCAGCTTTGCCCCCAGAAAGGCCGTATTGACCTTTTCCGGCGCGGCAGCCTGTCCATCTACATAGATCTCATAGCCCTCCCGCCACGGCAGACTGGTCGCCAGATACCCGTCCTCCGCCATCTGAAGCTCTCCGGCAAAGACCTCGCCCCCTGCCCGGTCCAGTTCCTCCTCCATTTCCGGTACGGCGATATCCTCATCTCCCAGACAGCCGGCGTCCATGGTGTACACCTGCAGATTGCTGATCTCAAAATCCAGCTTCGGCAGCTTCAGCTCCAGGCTTTCCAGCTTTTCCGCCGGGATCACGAAGGTAAAATGCCGGTTCTCGTTGGGATACGGCGCGCCCCGGCCCGACAGACAGTTTTTTACCCCGCCGATCTCCACCGTCAGGTCCTTCCACCCGTCATACGCCACATCAAAGGCAACGATCAAAATCTCATCGTCCAGCGGTTCCGGCAGCCTGACCTCTCCCGATGTCCCCTCCATCAAAGGGGCTTCAAGCCAGGCCGTATCCCTCATAGGAACTGTATGGCTGTAGAAACGCTTCGTCGTTTCACCGCTGACCACTGTCCTGCTGCAGAGCGCTTCCATTCGCTGCAGCGGTTCCAGCCCGTCGTAGTCCTCTTCCGAGAGCAAATCCCAGCTGCCGTAGACCATGGGCCGCACGTTGGGATTTTCTGCCAGTGCGTAGCCGTCATTGGTAAACACCGGACTGTAGCCAGGCGGAAGCCGATCAGCGGACGCCACCAGATACCTGATGCCCATGAAATAGCTGAAGAAGCTGTTGACGCTGGGCATGATCACCACCCGGTTCCTGAGGCTGATGGGATTCTTCATGGTATCATAGCAGAACCGGTTGTAGCTGCCGTTATGAATGGAAGAATACATGGCCGTCTTGTTCAGGCTTCCGTCGGCCAGCAGGTTGCTGTTGACGTAGTTATTGGCCAGCACATCATATCGGTACCGCAGGTCAGAAGCGAACATGGTGATGTCTCCCAGACTGAAGTGGCTCTGTCTGTTGTCATCGGCCCGCAGATAGTCCTCCGCGGTCCGGTTCACGCCTGCGCTGACACAGAGAGGAACCAACAGCAGAGACGCGCAAATTCTCTTGCGCCAGCATATGGGCAGTCCCTTTCTATGGAATACTGCCGCCCACAGAAGCAGGATGCCGCCGTCGAGGAGGATCAGCTGCCGCCAATGGGAGGATACAGCGGGAACCAGGCACAGGGCCGCGGCCCAGAACTGAGGCCGCCTGCGGTCTTCCATCAGCTCCTCCATGACATGGGCACAGACCAGGGCGATCAGAGGCATAAAGGGAATCAGGATCTTCGTCCTGGCATAGAGAAAGCCGTTAAGGACATAAGCTGCGGCGGGCAAAGCCATGACAGCCAGCAAAACGACAGCCAGCGGGCGCAGTTCTCTTTTCTGGACGGCCGTAATCAGGCAGAACAGAGAAAGGAGGGTCAGGCCGCAGCCGTAGGGCTGATACAGCAGTCCCGACAGAGACAGATCCACCGCCGAAAATCCGCTTTCTGCGAAGGCTCCGATCTCTTTTCCATTTGACAGGATGTCCAGAGCTGTAGGCAGCAGCAGCGCCCCCGCCATGGCCATGGACAGGACCACAGCCAGCATCCCGTGAGGCAGCCTGCGCAGCCACAGCCGTTTTGTTTCTTCGCGGCCGCAGCGGTACAGATAGTATAGAAAGCAGACCGCCAGGCAGGCAAAGGCGTAGAAAAAGCTGTGCAGGTATACAAGGCACAGGCTGACAGCCAGCAGGCCGCCTCTTTTTCTGCTCACCAGCCTGTCCACGCCCATCAGGGCCAGGATCAGAAACGGCATGTAATTGACAAAGATGATCTGGTGGTGAGCGTGAAAAAAACCGGTGCCCGCGGCGAAGAGAACCGCCCCCGCCAGACACCCTTTGACAGAAATGTCCCGGGCGCGAAGCCAGCCATAGACCAGGCACGCGCTGGCCGCGACGCCTAGGGCCGCGTAAGCGCTGATCACGTGCTGCATGGACACGTTGGGCAGCAGGCAGGAGAGGATCAGGTCGGGCCGCAGCAGGCCGTAATACGCCAGATCGTAGATGTTGCTGCCGCCGCCGACGCCCACATAGGGAGGCAGCAGAGTGCCAGACCGCAGCATGGTCTGCCGAAGGGCCTCCGCCGCGCCTACATGCTGGCTGTACCAGTCCCCTTCGGAGCCGAAGACGCAGCCCTCCTCTATGGGGAGGAACATCAGGGCGCAGGTCAGGGCGGTCAGAAAAGCGCAGGGCCACAGGGCCTTTGCCCCGCGGCGGACAGCCCCGGCCGCTTTGCTCAGTTTATTTCCTTGTAGTCGTTTCTCAGCCATGATCGTCTTTCCTTTCGTTCATAGCTCCATGATAATCTTCGGTTCTGAAAGAACCGCGGACACAAGTCTTAAGAATTCTTAAAAATACCTTAAGATACCTGTTTTTATGACCCGTTTTTCTGGCGTGCTCGATTTCCGGATACCGTCAGCCGCCGGCCGCTTTGCTGTGTTCGGCAGCCTCCGGTACGTCTGGCCTGCCTGCATTGGCTGTACCGGCTGTATCGGCTGTCAGCGCCGGGAAGGTCAGTCTGGCCTTGAACTGGTCGCAGTCGATGTTGATATCAAAGGCGCCGCCCATGGCGCTGGTATAGGTGCTGACGATGGCCAGGCCCAGGCCGTTGCCCTCGCTGCTTCTGGCCTTGTCTCCCCGGGCGAAGCGCTCTACGATGTCCTCCTTGTCGAAGTCCATCAAATAACCGGCTGTGTTGGTGATCTCCAGACACAGCTGCCGCTGCCCCGCAGCGGTGTCTTTCTCCGCGAAGGTCTTGATGAAGACTCTGGTGCCCTTGGCGGAATACTTCAGCGCGTTTTCAATCAGGTTCTGGCAGACTCTGTACATGTGCAGGTTGTCTGTGACAAAACGTGTATCCTCATCGGTCAGCTGAAAGACGAACTGCAGCCCGCTGCTCTTGACCCGGTCTTCCAGATCGGCAAAGATCTGCTCCACCAGACGGTTCAGCTCGATGATCTCCGGCGTCATCTTAATATTCCCGCTGCTGGCCTTGGCCAGGGAAAAAAGGCTTTCGATCATCTCTTTCAGCTTTTCGGCCTTGTCATAGATGACCTCCACGTAGTCCGCCGCGGCTTCCGGCAGTTCCTCCTTTTTCAGCAACTCCAGATACCCTACCATGGAAGTCAGCGGCGTCTTCAGGTCGTGGGACACGTTGGAGATCAGATCCACCTTCAGCTGCTCGCTCTTCGCCGCCTTTTCAAGGCTCTGCCGCTCGATCTCCACAGCCTCTGCCAGCCGCTTGGCGCTGACCTCTTTGACGCTGTCCATCAAAAGGTGCAGCCGGCCGAACATGAAGCGGAGGACGGTGTATTCTATGAGTCCGAACAGAAGCACCACCGTTGCTATCATCAAATAGCGGGAAGCCAGGTTATAATAGTAGCCGTAGAAGACCCTGTCCTCTACAGAGAAAGACATCAGGGAAAAAAATAAGGCCAGCAAGGTGACGACGAGGATCAGATTCTGCTGCTTTCTGAGCTCGACCCTCCACTCATCGTAAAAATCGCTGTCCTGCGGCACCCAGTCCCTGTAGTGGCACTGCAGATAGTCCCTCATCAGCAGCACAGTCCCAGTGCCCAGCAGTCCGTCGGCCGGCGCTCCGATGCCCCAGGTCATTTTAGTGTTCAAATATCCCTGGCGCTGAGACATGGCCGCTAGGATCACGATGCCCGCCGCGGCCATCAAGATACCCGGCGCGGTCCGTCTGTTCTCATGAAAGAACCCTTTGAGTTTCTTAATATTTTTCCATTTTGTATCCAATACCCCACACCACCTTTACATATCTGGGATTCTTCGTATCGATCTCGATTTTCTTGCGGATGTGCCGAATGTGGACCATGACCGTGTTCTCCACAGTGTAATCCGGGGTTTCGTTCCAGACACATTCGTAGATCTGCTCTGCCGGGAAGACCTGGCCCGGATGCTCCATGAGCAGCTCCAATATCTTGTATTCCGTGGCAGTCAGCTTCTCTTCTCTGCCTTCGACGACCACCAGCTTCTGCTTCTTATCCAGCACCAGGCCGCCGTTGACGATATTGTCGCCGCTGGCCTTCGGACCGCTGCCGCCATAGGCGTTGTACCGGCGCAGCTGAGCTTTTACTCTGGCGATCAGCTCCGCCGCGTTATAGGGCTTGCTGATGTAATCGTCAGCGCCCAGAATCAAACCGGACACCTTGTCGCATTCCTCCGTCTTGGCCGACAGGATAATAGCCGGTATCTTATAGCTCTCCCGGATCTTCATCAGAGCCGACAGGCCGTTGAGCCTGGGCATCATCACGTCCAGCAGGATCAGATCCACTTTGTTCTTCTCCAGCTTTTCCAAAGCCTCCATGCCGTCATAGGCCTCGATAATTTCGTACCCCTCAAACTTCAGCAGCTTGCCTAGCGAATCTACGATTTCCCGGTTGTCGTCTACGATCAAAATGGTTTCTGTCTCCATGATTGCCTCATCCCTTCTTTGTTTTTCTGTCCTCTCATTCTTCGTTATCACGATACACCTGCCGCGTTAAAAAAGCTGTGAGGAAATTCTTAAAAAAATCTTAATTCAGCTGCGGCCAGTCAGGCGCTCTGCAACCATTGTACCATAAATCTTCCCGGCATCTCTATGATTTTCAATTTCATTCGGAAGCGGATTATGGTACAATAAAGTAAGAAGAGATTCTGGAAGAAAATGCTGGGAGGAAGGTACGATATGGACTTTTTCATCGCTTTTGGTTTGTTTATCGTTTCTATGCTGGCCGCCCTGCTCACAGGCCGCAGCATGATCTACGCCCTGCTGGTGGGTCTGGTTCTGTTTCTCGCAGTAGGCATACGAAGAGGATTTTCTCTGAAGGCTCTGGCCCACATGGGCTGGGGCTCTATCAAGGATTCTCTGGTGGTCATAGAGGTTATGGCCATCATCGGCTTCATCACCGCCGCATGGCGTGTGTCCGGCACGATTACCGTCTTTGTATACTACGGCATGAAGGTGATCACGCCGCCTCTCTTTTTGATGATCACCTTCCTGCTCTCCTGCCTTCTCAGCTATGCCCTGGGGACCTCCTTCGGCGTGGCGGGAACGGTGGGCGTCATCTTTATGGCACTGGCGAGGAGCGGCGGCGTCAGTCCGGTTTTGACCGCGGGGGTCATCATGAGCGGCATCTATTTCGGTGACCGGGGTGCGCCGGTATCTTCCAGCGCCAACATGGTAGCAGGCGTCACCGGCACGCAGATCTACGATAACGTAAGGCTGATGATGAAAACCTGTATCCTCCCCTTTGTCATCACTTTGACCGCATACGGATTTCTTTCCTTTGCCAACCCGATCAGCCATGTGGACGAGGCCGTACTGCATTCCTTTGAGGAGGCCTTCGATCTCTCCCTCTGGTCCTTTCTGCCTGCAGTCCTGATGCTGCTCCTTCCGCTGTTGAAGGTCTCGGTCACCAAGGCCATGGGTGCCAGCATTCTCAGCGGCATACTGGTCGCATGGCTGGTGCAGGGCGTTTCTCTCCCCGATGTGCTCGTGACCTGCGTCGCGGGCTACCAGGCGGACGGAGAGGGCCTCGGCGCGATCCTTAACGGGGGCGGACTGGTTTCCATGCTGGATGTGGTGGTCATCCTCCTCATCTCCTGTGCCTACTCCGGCATCTTTAACGGAACGGAAATGCTGAAGGATTTGCAGACCCGCCTGAATCAGGCTTGTACCCGTCTGGGACGCTTCAGCGTCATGGTCATCATAAGTCTGGTCAGCGCGGCTCTCTTCTGCAACCAGACCATCGCTACGCTGATGTGCTCCGACCTTCTGGAACGGCCTTATCTGGACACCGGCGGCTCCAGGCAGGAATTGGCCATCGACATGGAGAACTCGGTCATCCTGATCGCCTGTATGGTTCCTTGGTGCCTGGGCTGTACCGTACCTCTGACTTTCATGAACGCCTCTTACAGCTCCATGCCTTACGCGGTCTATATGTACGCGGTTCCCCTCTGCTACTGGTTTACCAAGAAGCGGTGGTTCCCGGCAAAGGGGAGATAACCTGAACCGGCCGCCGGACCTCTCCGGTCCGCGTATGCACTCGATGCGCACGCACCGGGCGCATATCGGTCCCGTCACACGGAAACAGGACGTCTGTGATCATGACAGACGTCCTGTGTGCTTTCAAACTTATTCTTTTATTCTCTTATTCTTCCATCTTACGCATGGCTTACTTTCTGCCTGGTGAGCGGGATTAACACGCCGCCCACACCGTTTCCTACGGTCATGACGATGACATAGCCAAATGTGCGCAAACTCCACACACCTGCCATGGAAAAATAAAACATATTCGCAACGCAGTGTTCAAACCCGCATAGGATGAAGACGGCCACCCCAAAGAATAAAGACAAATACTTGCCGATCTCGTGAGGATTCCGATTGAATCCGTCCACTGCAATAAAGATCAGAATATTGCAGAATACGGCAAGGATGAAGATACTTAGGAGGTCGTCCGAAAGCTTGGTTTCGCACAGGATGGCCGCCTTCTCCCGAAGGGCTTCTCCCGCGCGGGTCAGCAGCAGAAGCTGTGCTGCGGCAAAAGCTCCCGCCAAAATACCATATACGAAAGTTTTTATTGTCTTCATAACCTTTTCTCCTGCTGTCATTCTCTGCGCTGCGATCTGTTTGATAGAATTATATCGCTCTTTGATGCCCTTCGCCATTCATAAAATTGAGTATTCTCAATAGCACATCCAGCCGCCGTTGACCCCGAGGATCTGTCCGCTGACGTAGCTGGCTTCATCGCTGATAAGGAATACCGCGGCTTTTGCGATTTCATCCACGCGTCCCAGTCTTGCCATCAGCGCGCTGGTCTTGCTGGTCTTCATCATGCCGTCCTCGTTTGGTTCCGGCATATTTCCAAAGATGTCGGTCATGATTCCCCCCGGCGCGATGGCATTGCAGCGGATCCCTTCCTCCATATACATGAATGCAGTATGTTTTGTGGCAGACTCCACCGCCGCCTTCGCGGAGCAGTATACGACGCCGGCGTTGGCGTGCTGCGCACCGATGGATGAAATATTCAGGATATTCCCAAGAGATCCATCCTCCTTCTTTCCCTGGTGGAAAAACTGCTGAATGGCTGCCCGCATGGCGTACAATACGCCAAAGGTGTTCAGTCCATATATCTTTTCGATGGACGCATCGCAAAAATCCGCCGCGCCGGCCATGTCATCCATGATCCCGGCATTGTTTACCAGAATGTCCAGCCTTCCGAACTTTTCCACGGCTGCGCGGATCATCCCCTCACAGACGGCTCGATCA